>JBIJAE010000068.1:0-7361 GCA_044345895.1 Chitinophagaceae bacterium | reverse complement strand
AGGTGTAAAAATTGTCAATACATCATCCACTGACCCGATCGTCATCCTGAAACATTTTGGCCCGAATAACCCCGACATGGTTTTATAAACCAATTCTAACATGAAAAAAAACAGCATCAAGCATATATTCAGCTTCGCAGGGATTGCACTGGTTGCAGCCATGATTGGGGTATTTTCCTTCATGATGCCTGGTTCGACCAAACTCAGTATTGAAAAGGGTTCCCACATCATCCTCATCGGCAACAACCTGGGTTCCAGGATGCAGGAGTTTGATCATTTTGAAACAGAGCTTCAGCTTCGGTATCCAGAAAACATGCTCTATGTCCGCAACATGTGTGATGGAGGAAATACGCCTGGATTCCGTCCTCATTCCGGAAGAAAAACACCATGGGCATTCCCCGGTGCAGAAAAATTCCAAACCGAACTGGCCAAACCAGCAAGTATGGAAGGTTTTGTAGAGTATCCGGATGAATGGATGACCAAACACAAGGCTGATATCATCATTGCCTTCTTTGGATACAATGAATCATTCCAGGGTGCGGCCGGTTTGGCCAACTACAAAGCAGAGCTGGAAGCTTTCATCAAGCATACCCAGGCGCAAAAATACAATGGTAAGTCTGCGCCTCAATTGGCTTTGGTTTCACCGATTGCATTCGAAAACCTCTCCGGAAAATATGACCTGCCGAATGGAAAAACAGAGAATGCCAATCTCTTGCTCTATACCCAGGCCATGAAAGAAGTTGCTGCAAAAAACAAAGTGCATTTTGTGGATGCCTACACACCCAGCAAAATTTGGTTGGATGATCCTGGCACAGAATTGACCATTGACGGCAGCCAACTGAACAATGAAGGATATGCAAAATTTGGCCCTTTCCTGGCCAATGAGGTTTTTGGAAAAACCAGCATTCCAACCCCATCCAACAAAGCAGCCGTATATGCTGCCGTGATGGAGAAAAACTGGATGTGGCACAATGACTATAAAATTCCCAATGGTGTGCATGTTTTTGGAAGAAGGTATAACCCATTTGGACCAGACAACTATCCCGCAGAACAAAAGAAAATCAGGGAAATGACCCTGATCAGGGATACCGCGATCTGGATGGCTGCCCAAGGAAAAAAAATGGACATGGCCGCTGCAGATGCAAAAACCTCCGTTCTTCCTCCTGTTCAAACCAACTACAAACCCAAAGATCCCAATGCTGCAATGCGCTATTTATATGGCCAGGAAGCTTTGGATAAATTCACTGTTGCTCCGGGATACAAAATAGATTTGTTTGCCTCCGAAGTTGAATTTGCTGATCTCGCTAACCCCGTGCAGATTTCCTTTGACAACAAAGGAAGACTTTGGGTGGCGGTCATGCCGACCTATCCCCATTGGAAACCAGGTGATCCAAAACCAAATGACAAGCTCATCATTTTGGAGGATACCAACAACGATGGAAAGGCTGATAAACAAACCACTTTCGCAGACGAATTGCAATTGCCACTGGGCTTTGAACTGGCTCCTGAAGGAGTGTATCTTTCACAGGGAACTAACTTTATGTTGCTGAAAGACACCAATGGTGATGACAAATGCGATAGCAGGGAAATTCTTTTGAGTGGATTTGATGATCATGATACCCATCATGCACACCATGCCTATACCACAGATGCATCCGGCTCCATTTACATGGGACAGGGGGTATTCCTGGCCAATGATATTGAAACTTCTTATGGTCCTGTACGCGGCACCAATGGTGGATTTTTTCGCTACGATACCAAAAAGAAAAAGCTTGATCGCATTGCTCAATTGTCCATTCCCAACCCCTGGGGTATCGCTTTTGATAATTGGGGACAGGTTTTCTATGCAGAAACTTCAGGACCAGATGTTACCTGGATGACGCCAGGGACGGTGAAATCTCGTTATGGTGAAGCCACTCCAACACCCGCGTCTATCATTGAAGAGAAGCACCGTGTAAGGCCAACTTCAGGACTGGAATTTATCTCCAGCAGGCATTTCCCTGATGAAGTGCAGGGAGACATGCTCATCAACAATACCATTGGATTTCTTGGCACCAAGCAACATAAAATGATGGATGCAGGCGCAGGTTATTCAACCCAACACAGGCAAGACCTTGTCCGTTCCAGCGACATCAATTATCGCCCTGTTGATCTTGAATTTGCTCCTGATGGATCCTTGTACATTGCAGACTGGCACAATGTCTTGATTGGTCATATGCAACACAACATCCGGGATCCATTGCGCGATCATACCCATGGCCGCATATACCGTGTAACCTACCCTTCTCGCCCGCTGGTAACCCCGGCAAAAGTGGACGGTGCTACTATCCCTGAACTGCTGAATAATTTAACGTTGCCTGAATACCGGACACGCTTCAGGACGCGCCGTGAACTCAGGGAATATCCAGCAACTGCCGTGCTTCCTGAACTGAAAAAATGGATCAGCAAACTGGATAAAAATTCACCACAATACGAAAAGCTTTTGCTTGAAGCACTTTGGGTAAGCTGGGGCCAAAACAAAGTTGATCAACCATTGCTGCGCCAACTGCTCAAAGCCAAGGATTATCGCATCAGGGCCGCTGCTGTTGAAGTGGTGCGTTTTGCTGGCAATGAACTTCCCGACAAAGCTGCCCTCCTGATGGGTGCTGCAAAAGATGACAGTGCCCGTGTTCGCATCGAGTCAATTGTTGCTGCCTCCTGGTTGAGCAAGGATAAAGGATTGCCCATCATCCTTGAGGCAGGAAAAAAACCACTGGACTCATGGATGGCCAAACCCTATGCCACAGCTGAGGCCCACATCAATGGTCATGGTGTCATCAGGAAAAAACAAGATGTTGCAGACAAGGCACCAACAGCTGCAGGTATAAACTCGGAAGTTTTGGCAAAAGGCAAAGCGATTTATATGCGCGATGGTTACTGCAATACCTGCCACCAAGGCGATGGCAAAGGCTTGGAAGCAGCCGGATTCCCTCCACTCAGTGGATCAAAATGGGTTACAGGAAATGAAGACCGGTTGATCAAACTGGTCATGAAAGGACTTTATGGCCCGATTGAAGTGAATGGAAAGCAATACCCCGGACAGGTTCCTATGACACAGTACGGAGGAATGCTGAATGACAATGAGATGGCAGCGGTTTTGACCTATGTGCGCAATGCATTTGGCAATAAGGCTCCCGCCGTTACTCCAGAAAAAGTAAAAGAAGTTCGCGCAGCCATCAAGGATAAATCCGGTTTCTACACGCCTGAAGAACTCCTTAAGCTTCATCCAATGGAGAAATAAAAAACATGTTTTTTTATTAACTTGAAAAGTGAACACTACCATCATGAATAAACATACCATGCTAAAATCAATTTCCATTCTTTGTTGTTTCATGCTCTGCCTGGCAACAGGATTCAGCCAAAAACAAAAGGGGAAATCCAAAAAACCCTTGATTGTTTTTGTTACAGGTGATCATGAATACAGCGGTGAGGCGACCTTGCCCATTGTTGCAGCAGAACTGGAAAAAAACTACGGATTTCGCACCAAGGTATTGAAGGCCTATCCAGACCACAATGCAGAGGAAAACATCCCAGGACTGGAAGCCCTCAAGGATGCAGATATGGCTGTATTCTTTCTCCGCTGGAGAAAGCTCCCTGCTGATCAGGTGCAATTGATAGAAGACTTCCTGAAAACCAAGAAACCAATGGTTGGTTTTCGCACCACCACCCATGCGTTCAATTATCCAAAAGGACATCCCCTTGAAAAATGGAATGCATTTGGGGAGTTCGCCTTTAACACACCTCCAGGCTGGGGAGGCATCAACAAGCATACCCATTATGGTCATGAATCATCCACCGATGTTACCATGATTGATTCGGTGTCCAGTGATCCGATCCTTACCGGCGTGGGCAAAACTTTCCATGCCCGCTCCTGGCTCTACCAGGTATTGCCAAAATATCCATCCAACGGCTCAAAAGCCTTGATGATGGGGCATTCTGTCAATCCCAACAACAAGAATGCATACGACAATCCTGTGGCATGGACGGGTACCAACAGCTTTGGCGCACGCATCTTTTTCACCACCCTTGGCCATCCTGAGGATTTTGACCAGGAACCGTTTCAACACATGGTCATCAATGCCATCCATTGGGCTGCGGGCAAACCTGTACCCAAAAAATGGAAAGGCCCTATGCAAATCAATGTACCGTACAGAAAATAAAACAGCAAAACAGTATGTATAAAATTGGATTCAATACGTTGGTTTGGTCTGCCGTGGTTTCGGATGAACAATTCCCCATCATCGATCGCTTGAAAGCCATTGGTTATGATGGTGTGGAATGTTTTATCGGTGCGCCTGATGATGCAGCCTACAAACGTTTTGGTGATCGTGCCAAGAACATTGGACTGGAAACCACCAGTGTATTTGTAGTGGATGCAGACCATAATCCTGTAGACCCTTCCCCTGCTGTTCGTGCTAAGGCATTAGACCGCATCAAATGGGGCATCGACCGTGCACACGACATGAACTCCACCATTCTTTGCGGACCCTTTCATTCTGCCCATGGCAACTTTTCCAAAAAACCGCCACAGGAAGATGAATACAACTGGTGTGCAGAGGTCTTGCACCAGGCGGGTGAACATGCGGCCCAAGCTGGTATCACACTTGCCCTGGAAGCATTGAACCGCTTCGAATGCTATCTCTGCAATACCATGGTACAGCTCAAGCACCTTGTTGACAAAGCCGACCATCCGAATGTCAAGGCGATGTACGATACCCATCACGCCAACATTGAAGAGAAGAAAGCGCATGAGGCACTGTCCACCATTGCTCCTGTTTTGGCGCATGTGCACATCAGCGAAAATGATCGGGGAACGCCAGGAGATGGCCATGTGCATTGGGATGAAACCTTTGCCAGCCTTGCCGCAATCAACTACAACGGATGGCTGACCATTGAAGCCTTTTCCCGCAACGATCCTGATTTTGCCAATGCCATCAATGTGTGGAGAGAATACTCAGGCCCCTGGGACATGGCCATCAATGGGCTTTCCTTCATCAAAGCACAAGCAGCAAAACACAATCTTTAATTCTTATCATAAAAATGCAACCATATGTCTGAAAACAATTATCCCAAACTGCACAACGCAACATGGCCTGGCATCGTAGGAAAAGGCCCGGATTCAGAACCCCCCATTTCTCTGGACACACTGATCGATTTCACCGCCAATGCCGAAGTGGATGGCGTGAAATTTGATGGTATTGATATCGGCCTTTTTGAGCCCCATTTCAACATCGATGAATCAGAAGATGGGATCAAAAGATTGGCAGACAAAGTAGGCGCGCTCAACCTCAACATCGGTTCTTTGGTGGCCCCTATCTGGGGTGGTCCTGCCATGGGCAGCAAAGAAGACCGTGCCGTATTTGTAGACATGGTCAAACGCTCTTGTGAATTTGGAAAAAAACTCCGCAATGCCGGTGTACGCCCTTACGGCATCATCC
Organism: Chitinophagaceae bacterium; assembly: GCA_044345895.1. Classification (GTDB taxonomy): domain Bacteria; phylum Bacteroidota; class Bacteroidia; order Chitinophagales; family Chitinophagaceae; genus Pollutibacter. The sequence continues at coordinate 1,884 of JBIJAE010000068.1, read as the reverse complement.
GCATCGACTCTGCCAGCAAGCCTGAGGCCTGGGCACAAGATCCTGCAGGCAATACCAAACTGATTGCAGAAACTTTCCGTGAGGCCTGCGATGTTGCCGCAGATTATGGTGAGCGACTGGCTGCTGAAGGGGAAATCTGCTGGGGTGGCATGCACAGCTGGAAGGCCATGATCGATACCCTTGAAGCTGTTGACCGCCCCAACATTGGATTCCAGGCAGACATGGCCCATACCTTGCTCTACCTGCTTGGCTACAATGCCCCAGAGCACCGCATCCTTCCTGAAAATTTTGACTGGAGCGATGGCGCTGTTTTGGATGAGGGACTCAAAAAACTGACCAGCGCACTGCGCCCCTGGACCATTGACTTCCATGTAGCACAAAACGATGGAACGGTTCATGGTACAGGATCTCATGACAAAACAGGAAGACATTGCCAGGCACTTGACCCCAATGGAAAGCTTGACATTGCAAAGCATGCAGGCTTTTGGCTGCGCGATGAAAACGGCGAACTCACCAAGGCCTTTCAGCACATTTGCTGGGATGGCTGTATGTTCCCCAACGAAGTCTTGATGAAACAACAAACCTGGAACGATATCCTTGCAGCCTTGATCAAAGTAAGGAACCACCATGGCTGGACAGGCGCATAACAACATTTAAACACGAATAAAATTTTGTATATAATGGCAACAAAAAAGACACTCAATATCGGGTTGATCGGCGGAGGATTCATGGGAAGAACCCACTCGAATGGCTACAACCGCATACGCAATTTTTTCCCCGACCTGGAATACACCCCTGTGCTGAAAGCCGTTTGTTTTCGCAATGAAACCAAACTAAAAGCATTTGCTGAACAGTGGGGATACGAGAGCACAGAAACCGATTGGAGAAAGCTGATTGAAAGAGATGATATTGATGCAGTTGACATCTGCACACCCAATGACACCCACGCTGAAATTGCCATCGCAGCTGCAAAAGCCGGCAAGATGATCCTTTGTGAAAAACCATTGGCCAGAGACCTGGCTGAATCACAAGGAATGGTGGATGCAATTGAGGCAGCCGGTGTAAAAAACACTGTCTGGTACAATTACAGGAGAATCCCTGCAGTTACCCTCGCCAAGAACATCATTGAATCAGGCAAGCTTGGCAAGATCTATCATTATCGTGCAAACTTTCTGCAAGACTGGACCATCAATGAAAACCTGCCCCAGGGTGGAGAAGCCCTTTGGCGCATGGATGCTGCAGTAGCTGGCTCTGGTGTAGTGGGTGATCTGCTCTCCCATTGCGTAGACACTGCTATCTGGCTCAATGGTGGTATCAAGGAAGTATCAGGCATGACGGAAACTTTTGTCAAAGAACGCATGCACCAGTTGACCGGAAAAGTGGAGCAAGTGCATATTGATGATGCCTGTTCATTCTTTTGCAAATTCAACAACGGCTCACTCGGGCTTTTCGAATCTACACGGTATGCCAGAGGACACAAGGCGCTCTATACATTTGAAATCAATGGTGCCAATGCCTCCATTCGCTGGGATCTTCACGATTTGAACCGTCTGGAATTTTTTGACAATGGCGATGAATCCAACCTGAGGGGATGGCGCTCCATCCATGTAACTGACGGCGAACAACCCTACATGAACAAATGGTGGGTGCCAGGTCTTGGCATCGGATACGAGCATTCATTTGTACACCAGGTGGCTGATTTCCTGAAGAGCCTTGAAACCGGCGAGCCTTGCTCCCCTACTTTCAAGGAAGCCCTGGAAACCCAGAAGGTTTGTCAAGCCGTACTGGATTCAGCAGCAACCCGCAGTTGGAAAACCTGTTAGTGTCTGCAACAACCAATAACAATCAAGCATCAATCTGCTTTCATGATTAAATACAACCGCC
>JBIJAE010000121.1:0-5385 GCA_044345895.1 Chitinophagaceae bacterium | reverse complement strand
GAAGCACAGCAAAAAGATGGTTTCAAGAAAATCTTCAACGGAAAGAACATGAAAAATTGGGAGGGTGACACCACCCACTGGCGCATTGAGAACGGGTGCTTTGTTGGTGAAGTAACCAAAGAGAAACCGCTTAAGACCAATACTTTCATGATCTATCGTGGAACTATTCCTGAAAACTTTGAATTCAAGGCCTCCTACCGCATCAGTCCGGAAGGCAACTCTGGCGTACAATACCGCAGCGAAGCCCTGGACAATGTCCCTTTCGGCTTGAAAGGATATCAGGCTGATATTGATGGTGCCAACCGCTACACAGGCCAGAACTACGAGGAACGTGGCCGTGGATTCCTGGCCATGCGGGGTGAACAATCCGTGTTGAAGGAAGGCCAGAAACCGACCATCACCGGATCTGTTGGCAAATCAGATGAATTGAAAGCAAAAATCAAGGTTGACGATTGGAACGAGATCCACATCATCGCCAAAGGCAATCACCTACAGCATTATATCAATGGTGTATTGATGAGTGAAACAACCGATGAAGATCCCGTCAAACGAAAACTCACGGGCCTGATAGGACTTCAGGTGCATGTGATGGCGAAAATGAAAGTGGAATACAAAGACATCTACCTCAAGAAAATCAACTAAATAAGAAAAGGGTTACAAATTGTAACCCTTTTCTTTTATCCTGTGGGAGTTGACGGGATCGAACCGCCGACCCTCTGCTTGTAAGGCAGATGCTCTAAACCAGCTGAGCTAAACTCCCAAACGGGTTGCAAATATAAGTCGATATTTTCAAATTATTTTGATAAGGCTGAATTTATTTTTTACTGAACCTTACTGCCCCTGGATGGTTTTGTATGGACACAACAGCAGAACATCATGTCCAAGCACTTCAATTTAGTTTTCTTCGTTTCAATTCTCCTTTCTTCTTTCGGCTTCGCACAGGTTGGTCCACAGGCCAGGCTCAGTGGATTCGTTACTGATAAAAATACACAAAAACCACTCGTAGGTGTAAGCATTGAAATCCTTCCAACAGGAAAGGGTGTAACCACCGACTCAAGCGGATTTTTCAGGATCATCACTTCCCCTGGTACATACAACCTTGGCATCACCAGGATTACCTACCAGGCAAAAACCATCAACAACATTGTGCTGACCTCAGGCAATGAAACAACCCTTACCATCGAATTGGAACCAGATGCCAAAAAACTGGACGAAGTAGTCATTGTCAACAGAAGAAATTCTGCAAAAGCCACCAGCCTGGAATCCCCTCTCAGTGTACAACGCATGACAACTGAGGAAATCAAAAGGAATCCCGGCGGGAACTTCGACATCAGCAAGGTGATCCAGTCCCTTCCTGGCGTTGGAGGCGGCGTTGGCGGTGGCGGCTTCAGGAATGATATCATCATCAGGGGTGGTGCACCCAGTGAAAACGTATACTACCTCGATGGCATTGAAATTCCCGTCATCAACCATTTTGGTACACAGGGCAGTGGCGGCGGCCCACAGGGCATCCTGAATGCCAATTTTATCGAAGAGGTAAAGATGAATACCAGTGCATTTGATGCCAGATATGACAATGCGCTGAGCAGCGTATTGCAGTTCAAGCAAAAATCTGGCAACAGTTACAAGACCCAGGGAAATGTCATCCTCAGTGCCACTGAACTGGCCATCACCCTGGATGGACCATTGTCCAAAAAAACAACTTACCTGGCTTCCATTCGCAGAAGTTACTTACAACTGTTGTTTGAAGCCATTGACCTTCCCATCAGGCCCAATTACTGGGATTACCAATTCAAAACAACCACCAGGATCAACGACAAAACAACCCTGAGCTTCATGGGTATTGGCGCCATTGATGAATTTAAATTTGCGGCGCCCAAAGAAGCCAGTGACGAAAAATTATATGTCATCAATTCCAACCCCATGATCAACCAATGGAACTATACCGTTGGGGCCAGCCTTAAAAAACTCACCACAAATGGATTCTGGAACCTGGCCTTGAGCAGGAATACCCTCAACAACCAGGCAGACAAATACGAAGACAACGACAACCCCAGCGAGGCCACCAGAACCCTGTTGACCAACAGTACAGAAACTGAAAACAAGCTCCGTTTTGATGCCACTACAACCGTCAATGGACTCAAACTCAGCTATGGCGCTTCAGCACAGTATGTGGATTTTGACAACAGCTATTTCAATGTTTTCAGAAAAGCCGTTAAAAATAGTGCAGGCACCATCATCCAGCCGGCAGTGATCGTCAACAGCGTAAACAATGTAGACTTTCTCAAATATGGCGCATTTGTGCAGCTGAGCAAAAGAATCATGAACGAAAGGATGGCCATCAGCCTGGGAACCCGCATCGATGGAAACTCTCTGGGCAACAGCGAGGCCAACCCCTTCAAACAATTCTCACCTCGCCTGTCGGTCAGTTATGCAGCAACAAGCAAGACCAACCTGAACGCGAGCATCGGCCAATACCACAAGCTTCCAGCCTATACGCAGCTGGCTTTCAGCAATCCCCTGGCCTCTGCGTTTAGCGCAAACCCTGGCAAATACATCAGCAGCACCCATTATGTTGCTGGCATAGAACACATGCCCAGCAATTCCCTGCGTTTTACGTTAGAAGGATTTTACAAGGGATATACCAACTATCCCGTCAGTTTGCTGGATGGCGTGAGCCTTGCCAACAAGGGTACAGAGTTTGGCAGCATCGGCAATGAGCCCATCAGCCAGGATGGAAAAGGAAAGGCCTATGGGATTGAATTCCTCGCTCAAAAGAAATTGACCAAGCGTTTCTTTGGTATCCTGAGCTATACTTTCTATCATTCAACCTTTACAGACAAGCAGGGTGAATACATTCCTGCCAGCTGGGACAACCGCCATCTGGTCAGCCTGACCTGGGGATACAAATTCAAAAGGAACTGGGAACTTGGCCTGAAATTCAGGTACCAGGGTGCTGCACCTTACACTCCTTTCGACATGACTGCATCCCGATTGAATTTTCTCACACTGGGAACGGGTATACTTGACAACAGGAACTACAATTCACTGCGGTTGGACGCCTTCCATGCCAGTGATGTGAGGATTGACAAAAAATGGAATTTCAACAGCTTCACCCTTGATCTTTATCTTGATGTAACCAACTGGTACGTGGCCAAAACACCAGGTGCCTCACAGTATACCTTCAAAAGGAACGGTACTGCGGGATTTGCCACTACAGATGGAAATGCAATCAGGATGGATGGCAGCAATGCCATACCCTTGCTGCTGGACAACAGTGATGCTTTCTCTACGCCAAGTTTTGGCTTTATTGTTGAGTTCTAGTTGGTAAGCAGGTCAATGGGCATGATGAATTCCCAGCGGTTTGGATTGGGAGGATTGACAAATAATTTGGTATCCAAAAGCCTGCTGTACCGAATTCCGAAGCTTACACGCTGCTGGTTCCACCACTTGGTATCAAAATGAATCTCCGTTCCTGCACTCCTGAGGTTGATGACATTTCCTGTTCTCAAACTCTTCAGGTGCATGTCATCATAAAAGAAGTTGCTCCTCACCCGTAAAAAATAAACAATGTTGCCAATGCCTAGATCGGGATAGAGCAAGGGCATGTGGTAATTAAGGGATGTTCGCCACATGCGGGGATAATCGATGGCATCGTACCCCCTGGCCATGGCAAAACCATTCGAAAATGAATATTGCCTGAGTGTGTCCCGCTGCTGGTAATTGAAACCCAATACGAGAGAATGGTTGCGACCGGCCCCTGGCAAGTAAAGCTGAGAACCCCAAAACAACTGATTGGCCTTTGTACTTCCAATAGCCATCCTGCTTTGTAACCTTGTCACAAAAGCAAACTTTGGATATATATGTTGCAGGGCCTGTTGGGTTTGCATCGCCCAACTAATCTGATGCTGGAGATATGAAATGAACCTATCCTTGAATGAAACGGTATTTTTTGTATCATAATCAAGTGACACACCATGTATCCTTGTGGAAAGATCAAGCTGCTTGTAGAGTTTTCCGGCAGTAAAATTCAGGGGTAACCTTAAACCAAGATTTCCTGTCCATTCATTCCAGCGAACAAACCGACTGCTGTCCCTGAATGTTCTGTCCACGGTATAATTGGCTCCTCCGGTAATCCAGGGATAATGTCCACCATATGCCAAATTCACGCCTACCCGGTGAGATCCCTCATTTTCATTGTACAGGTATTCGTATGAAGAAACCATTGTATTGAGCAGGTTCTGCCCATAAAGGCTAAAGCTCCATTCGGGTTGTTCATAAAAAGGCCTCCAGGAATGAATCCGAAACAACCCTTCAGTCTTTTTATAACTGGCTATAGAATCATGGGGAACATCGATATTGGCCATCAGATCAGTGGTACCAGCTGGCTTTAATGGACTGATAGTGGCATCTGCAAAGCGATATTCAGCGCTAAAAATCTGCTCACCCTCCGCTGAAGGACTGCTGTAAACAATTTTTTTACCGTCTTCATGGATATCGCCAGCATAGGATCCGGTAACGCCAACTGACAAGACACCGGTTTTACCAGAAGCCAGATCATGCTCCCAAAACTGATTGGTCTGCCCCTGGGAAACGGTAAACATCAGCTTGTTTCCCCTGATCCTGAGGAAAGACATCGGCGCATTGGCGTACGGCAGTAGTTCAGAAAAGGAACCGCTTTGAAGATCCAACCGCAACAGGGCCGATGCCCCATTGTCTTTTCTTCCGATTACATAAACAATTGAATCTGAATGATTAAATACAGGATAACTAAAGTACGTTCCCGAGCCATCATCATATCGTTTGACCTTTTCACCAGTCTCACGGTTGATCAAATCAAGGCTGGTTTTGCCTCCAGGAGCAACATCCACTGCAATCAACTGTTGCCCATCGTTCGACAAATCCGGCGAAAAATACCTTTTGCCTTTGGTTACCCTTTGCTGTGATCTGTCATAGACATTGTAAAGGATGATATCGCTGCGCTCTTTCCACTGCCATCTTGGATCAGGCGAATAAGCAGCATAGACAATATTCCCTCTTTTGTAGGTATAATAATCATCCACACCGATGTTCTTTACACCCAACCTTGACAGTTTTCCCTGGTTGAAAATTACCCAATGGGGCAATTGGTTGTAGGCTTTGCGCAGGGCAAGAACAGAATCCCCTCCCAGCCAGATTGGAAAATGATGATCAACCACCCTTTTGGCATCCAACTTATTGATCATCTGAACAGAAGGATGATTTGCCACTACAGGCATCTTTGATTGAAAAGAATCGATGGCGCGCTGCACAAACACATTGAATTTGAGGCCGGTATGCCTTTTGATGGCAGACTGGAGTGGATAAATCAGCCCCTTGAACCTGGCTGCATCGTCCGTAACCTTG
>JBIJAE010000213.1:0-3499 GCA_044345895.1 Chitinophagaceae bacterium | reverse complement strand
ATTGTAAAAGATTGAAGGGAAAAGATGCGCAGCATTGATGAGGAGGCTGTCTGCAAATGAAGCATTGAGATAGGGTTCAATCCTTGAAAGTACCTGATCTGGATGCAGACTGGCAAACTGCTTGAACATCAGCACCCGGGAGGATTCCAATGCGGGGTTTTCAAAAAAAACTGAATTTTCTCCCAGCAGCACCTTGTTGACATTGTATGGGAAATCATCAACAATCCCAGCGATACCCACTCCCTGTATATCCAGCCCCATGTACTGTTTATAGGCTCCCAAAAGTGTTGCGGCCTCTGTTGCCGGCATGGTATTGGTTCGAAATGACCGGAGCAACTCTTCAAGCAGGATGCTCAAACCAGAAAGATATTTCACTTTAATTCTATGGTCTGCCGCTTTGTTTTTTTCTATCTCCAGTTGCAGGGCATCTGTTTGCCGGGTATAAATATCCGACAGCAACAGGTCCAGATCCAGGTCCCTGCTGATGACAATCATTTTATCGGGCTTGCCGTCCAGGGCACAAATCCTTGATTGTAGGCCGTCGATATCTTCATGCAATTTTACCCTTTTTATGTCAATGACTGTATGACTGCTGTCCTGCCCGGCAGCCGAAAAAGCCATAAATGGCAATAAAATCAATATAAACAAACGCAAAGGGAACATTCAATGCAAAATTAAGACTTAATATCCGATAGCCATTTGCAGATGGCTTAACAATTTAATAATCCAGCTTAATTATGATATCATAGGTCATCCGGTTAACTTTGTCCAAACAACCCATTACCATGGCGCCAGCCGCAAAAAAAATCCTGATTGCAGATGACGAACCGGATATACTGGAAATCATCACCTACAATCTGCAGCTCCATGGATACGACGTTGTTACAGCCAAAGATGGAGACCAGGCCATACAAAAGGCCCGGGAAACCAATCCAGACCTGATCATTCTGGACATCATGATGCCCAAGAAAAATGGCATTGAGGTTTGTAAAATCCTGCGGTCCCAACCGGCATTTGAGCATACCCTGATCGTTTTTCTGACTGCCTTGAATGATGAACTTTCTCATGTAAAAGGACTTGAGTTTGGGGCAGACGACTTCATCAGCAAACCCATCTCTCCCAAAGTAATGGTTTCAAAGGTGAATGCATTCTTCAGAAGGGTTGCCAAGCCTGATGACTCCAAAGCGGTTGAAATTGGTGAGCTCAGAATCGAACCTGAAGAATACATGGTTTACTACAAAGGTGAGCCCATCAGCCTGGCCAAAAAAGAATTTGAATTGCTCAACTATCTCGCTTCTAAGCCTGGAAGGGTTTTTTTGCGCAACGAGATCCTGAACCAAATCTGGGGATCTGAGGTGATTGTTGGGGATAGAACAATTGACGTGCACATCAGAAAAATAAGACAGAAATTGGGAGTGGATTGCATTACTACCGTAAAGGGAGTTGGCTATAAATTTGACATCTGATATACGCCCAAATAAGCCCTGAATACTGTAGATTGCAGTATGTTCGATGCGAAGAACTATTCCCCCCAAAAAATCGCCTTGGTTTCTGCCACAACTACTGGTCTGTTGGCCTCAATTCTTGTGGGATGGACTGCCAAAAGTCTGGTGCCGGCTTTCGTCAGTTTATTGCTTGTTTTTGGCTTCAGTTTCTGGGTGGTGCGGTTTCTGGTTGAGCAATTCATCAACCGACAAATCAAATTGATTTACAAACTCATCTACCAGACAAAAGCCTCAAAAAAAGAGGAATTTTTCCAGAAAAAAGTTTTGCCAAAACAAAAACTGAAAGCCGTTGGGGAAGAGGTTTTGCAGTGGGCTGACCAAAGAAAGGCTGAAATGGAATTGCTTGAAAAAAATGAAGCTTTCAGAAAAGAATTCCTACAAAACCTTTCCCATGAATTCAAAACGCCAGCTTTTGCTATACAGGGTTATCTGGAAACGCTCTTGGCAGGAGCCATGGACAATCCTGAGGTCAGTCATAAATTCCTTACTAATGCATCCAAGAATACAGAACGCCTGATCAACCTGATTTCTGACCTTGATGAAATCACAAAACTGGAAAGCGGCAAACAAGAACTCCATTTTCAAAATTTTATCATCCAGGACCTGATCAATGATGTGTATGAATCACTGACCATCAAGTCAGAGGCCAAGAACATCCATTGCCAGATCAAAAAAGGATGCGAACAACCCATAAGGGTCTATGCAGACAAGGAAAAGATCAGGCAAGTCTTGATTAACCTGGTAGACAATGCCATCAAGTACGGCAACCAGGAAGGAAAAGTTGAAGCCAGCATTTACAAAACAGATGACAAGACCATTCTGGTGGAAATAACAGACGATGGTATAGGGATTGCCGAAGAACATATCCCAAGAATCTTTGAACGGTTTTACAGAACAGACTATGGCAGAAGCAGGAATATCGGCGGAACAGGACTGGGCTTGGCCATCTGCAAACACATCATTGAAGCCCATGGGCAATTCATTCAAGCAAGAAGTAAACCTGGCATTGGCACAACCTTTGGCTTTACGCTCAATAAGATAAAGGAACCCGCCTAAGCAGATGCAATCAAATCGATGGGTGCGTCAGCAAGTGTTTTAACCTGGCCATAGATGACTGATTCCACAATTTTTTCGACTGGAGTTGTCAGCGTCAATGGAGTAGCTTGCTGGTTGTCGAAAATCCACCTGTTGAAATAAACAGGAAAATAATCATCCATGGTATCCACTATGGCCACATCAAATTCCTTGAGGGCTGCTGCGTTGCAGGCCTGCTCATACTGCCCATGCATGGGCAAAACCATCAACTGCTTTCCCAAATAAAGCGCTTCAGCAGGTGTCTCAAACCCTGCACCGGTAATGACACCAAGAGACCTAACCATGCTTTCATCAAACATGGATTGGCTAAGGGGCAGCAGCTTGATGTTGTCTAGCTGACTGACAGTTTCAACATGTTTTGAAAAAAGATGAAATTTAAAACTCCTCAAGCGCAGCAACTGCCTGATGACCATTTGATCTGCATAATGCCCAAGATAAACGGTAATGTGTCCATCATTGACTGGAGCTGCATTCAAGATTGAGGGTTTGATGATTGGAGAAAATATATTTTCATCATATTGCCTGAAATGAAGTCCTACTGATCTCGTTCCACTGGCATAATTCGATAAGACCCATTCACCCAATGGATTTTTTGTCTGCGGCCTGGGAACCTTTTTGCTCATAAAGCTTGCCTGGTGACCAAAATGCACGGAGGGAATACCCTTTAACTTGCATGCCAGTGAAGTAATGCACTCAAAATCATTGATGACGAGATCATATTTTTCAATGGGCAAAAATCTGGCCTCATTCAGTATTTTTCTTAAACGAATACAGCCAATTGTTCTCAAGAGGTCAATCCCTCCTGATCTCACATCATACTGCAGGCTTATACCATTGCTTCGATAAGCAATGGGCAAGGCTGTCTTCAGCGCACTGTTGCTTCCACTCAGAAAAATATC
>JBIJAE010000005.1:0-24181 GCA_044345895.1 Chitinophagaceae bacterium | reverse complement strand
CCAATATACTTTTTGCCACCAGCTTAATTACGTTATTGGTATCCCTGTTTTTCTCTTTGCTAGAAATATTTCAAAGCACCACAGCATTGGAAGTGTTGCTGAGCGAAGTGGAGGATCTGACGAATTAGATTATAAAAAGTTGAAGCGGTTGAAGAGGTTTAAGCGGTTTAAGATTTGTATTTCTTCAACCCCTTCAACCCCTTCAACCTCTTCAACTTCTCTACACTTCTCTACACTTCTCTACACTTCTCTCAACCCCCTAAGCTCTTTCCCCAATCTGCTGCCTCCACATGGCATAGTACAATCCCTTCTCCGCCAGGAGTTCTTCGTGGGAGCCGGTTTCGACAATCACGCCCTTCTCCAGCACATAGATCCTGTCTGCATGCATGATGGTGGAGAGCCTGTGGGCAATCAGCAAAGTGATCTGTTCTTTTCTGGCAGAAATCTCCCTGATGGTGGCGGTAATATCTTCTTCAGTAATTGAATCGAGTGCTGATGTGGCTTCGTCAAACAACAAGAGCCTTGGGTTGCGCAACAAGGCGCGGGCGATGGATATTCTTTGTTTTTCACCACCAGACAATTTCAGTCCACCTTCACCAATCACAGAGTTGATGCCATTGTCTGTTCGCTTGAGCAGGGATTCGCAGGAAGCCTTATCCAGGGCAGATTGTATATCTTCTTCAGTTGCCTCAGGATTGACAAACAGTAGGTTCTCCCTGATGGTTCCTGAGAAAAGTTGTGTGTCTTGAGTTACAAATCCAATTTGTTTTCTGAGGTCTTCAAAATCAATTTCGTTCTCATCCAAGCCATTGTAAAGGATCTTTCCCTCCTGAGGACGGTAGAGGCCAACAAGGAGTTTCATCAAGGTGGTTTTGCCTGATCCGGAAGGGCCGACAAACGCAACAGTTTCACCCTGTTTTACAGCGAAGCTGATGCCATCGATGGCCTTCTGTTTTGCTGTGATGTGCTTGAATCCAACGTTGACAAAACTGAGGTTTTCTACACTGCCCAGTTGGACCGGATTTTCGGGCTTCATCTCCGGTTGCTTTTCCATCAGCTTGTGGTAATTGTTGATGGAGGCTTCTGCTTCCCTGTAAGAAAGGATGATGTTTCCAATCTCCTGCAAAGGTCCAAATATGAAGAAAGAGAAGAACTGCATGGTGACCATTTCGTGTGGCTGCATCTTGTCCTTGAATACCAGCCACATCAGCAGAAACAGGATGACCTGACGCAAAGTGTTGACCAGCGTGCCTTGCAGGAAACTGATGCTCCTGATTCTTTTTACTTTGGTGAGTTCCAGGCCGAGTATTTTGTAGGTGTCTGCATTCAACCGCTTGACTTCCTGTTGTGTCAGTCCGAGACTCTTTACCAACTCAATGTTTCTGAGGCTCTCTGTGGTGGTTCCCGCCAATGAGGTGGTGGTGCTGACAATTTTTTTCTGGATCAGTTTTACTTTTTTACTCAGGGCATTGGTTCCCCATGAAAGCAATGAAATGCCAACTACATAAGCAATGGGCACTGACCAGTGCACGTATACCGAGGCGTAAATAAAGACAAAGATGACGCCTACGATAATGGCAAACAGTGCGTTAACAAAATAGTTGATGAATTTTTCCGTGTCGGTCCGCACCTTGGTGAGGATGCTGAGGGTTTCTCCGCTGCGCTGGTCTTCAAATTCCTGGTAGGGGAGTGTCATGGCATGCTGAAGACCATCGGTAAAAATTTTTGCGCCAAATTTCTGGATCACCACATTGGCAAAATAATCCTGCATGTTCTTGGCAATCCTGCTCATCATGGCGGTACCCATCGACATCAACAAAAGTGTCAGCGTAGCTGAGAAAAAATCATCCCAGCTGAAATTGCTGCCGTTTTCCTGCTTGATGTTGATGTCCTGGGAGAGCTTGATGATCTTTCCAAAGATGATCGGATCAATCAGTGAAAACACCGTATTGATGGTTGCAAGGAACATGGTGAGCCCAATAAGCCATTTGTAAGGCTTGAGGTAGCCGTAAAGTAATTTCATACGGCAAGATTACACCAAATTTGATGCCAATGTTTAAACTTCGAACAGAAGTTTTAGCTTTTCCTGAAAGTCCATTTGATCATCTCCTTCCAGCTGGCCTTCTTGCCATACATCAGGATGCCCGTTCTGTAGATTTTACCGGCAAACCAGGTGGTCAGGATAAATCCACCCACCAGGCTGAGCATGGAGGCGGCCAACTGCCAATAAGGCACGGTGCCGGGTACCCCAAACGGAATCCTTCCCATCATGATGATGGGCGATGTGAAGGGAATGATGCTGGTCCAGACCGCCAATGGGCTACCGGGATTGCTGAGTACAGACTGTAGAATGATAAAGGAGAAGATGATGGGCATGGTGATGGGGAGCATCAACTGCTGCGCTTCCTGCGGGTCTTCATTGATTACAGAGCCGATGGCTGCAAAAAGGGAGGCATAAAAAAGGTATCCGCCCAGGAAATAGAACAGGAAGCAGCTGATGATCATCATCCAGTTCACACTTTCAATCAGGGTTGATTTGGCTTCAAGGATTTTGAGTGCTGTTGGATTGACGGCAGCGGCACTGCCCACCATTTGCTGGCCCTGTTGCATCGATTGAAACTGCTGATAGGTTTCGGCAGGAATGAAGGCCGAGAGTGAGCTGGAAAGGGCCACCATCAAGGCAATCCATAGAATGAGCTGCGTAAGGCCAACGCCTGCAATACCGATGATTTTGCCCAGCATGAGTTCGAAGGGTTTGCAGGAGGAGACAATCACTTCAGCAATGCGGTTGGTTTTTTCTTCTGCCACGCCGCGCATCACCATGGCACCAAAGATGAACATGGTCATGTAGATCAGGAGGCCACTACCGAAACCCACACCATAGGCAATGCCGACATTGGATTCTGTTGATTTTCCCTCTTCGTCTGCCACCATGTTTTTCAGAACTACATTTTCTTCGGATGCATCAGCAATGGAGTCGAGGGTTGATTTTTCGATGCCTTTTTCCAGCAAAAGTTTATTTTCCAATGCCTTGTTCAGCTGGCGCTCAACATAGCGGGTGGTTTCAAAACCAAGCTGCTTGGATGAGTGGAGTTCCGCTACCAGCTTGCCTTCTGAGAGTTCAGGGTAAAGGATTCCGTCAAACTTTTTGTCTTTGTAATTGATGCTGTCTGCCCCTTCAGGAAAGGCAAACACTACATTCCCTGAGTCACTGTTGAGGTTTTCTTTCAGGAAGCCTGGGTCATTGACAATAGCGATTGTGGTTTCTTCCTGTCCGCTCGCTGCAAAATAAACTGAGCCTGCAATAAAGCCGATGAAGATGATGGGCATGAGGAAAGTAACCAGCAGAAAACGCTTGTTCCTGACCCTGGTGATGTATTCCCTTTTTATGATGAGTGAAACCTTGTTCATGAGATGAAGTTAGAATGATCAGTTTTGGAATTGTCTTGCTTCTGGAGTGCCTTGGATGAGGCGGATGAAAATATCGTTCAGCGAAGGAAGCACCTCATTGAAAGAACGGATGTTCAATCCCTTGTTGATGAAGAATTGGATCACGTCGTTGTTGCTGAAACCATCGTTGATCCTGATGCGCAGCTTGTTTTGTTGGCTTTCTTTCACATCAAACAAATGAATGGCCGTATGCTCTGCCAGCAGGGGCTGGTCAAAGCCAAGTTCGAAAATGTTTTCCTTGAAGTCTTGCTTGATTTTGGAAACCGTGCCATCCAGGATTTTGCCTCCTTTGTTGACCAGTACAATATGGTCGCAGATTTCTTCAACCTGCTCCATTCTGTGGGTGCTGAAAATGATGGTGGCCCCTTCTTTTGCGAGCCTGAAAATTTCGTCCTTGATCAGGTTGGCATTTACGGGATCCAGCCCACTGAAGGGTTCATCCAGGATGATCAGTTTTGGATTGTGCACCACGGTAGTTACAAACTGGAGTTTCTGGCTCATGCCCTTGCTGAGGTCTTCCACTTTCTTGTTCCACCATGATTCCATCTGAAACTTGATGAACCAGGTCTTGATGTTTTCCATGGCCTCTTTTTTGGACAAGCCCTTGAGCTGCGCCAAATAAAGCACCTGTTCGCCAATTTTCATTTTTTTATAAAGCCCCCGCTCTTCTGGCATGTAGCCAATCAAAGCGTTATCACGCAGCGGCTCAAAATGTTGGCCATTCAGGGTGATATTCCCTTCGTCTGGGAAGAAGATGCCTGTGATCATCCTGAGCAGGGTGGTCTTTCCTGCGCCATTGGGTCCGAGCAGTCCGAAAACAGAGCCTTTTTCAATGGAGAAACTGATGTCATCCACTGCTTTCTGTCCTGAGAAATATTTCTTCAGGCCATTTACTTCAAGAATTGTATCCATATGAGTTGATAGTGACGGGAAATTACATTGAAAAGTTGTCAGCTGCAGAGAAAATTGATAAGTGGTTGGCCACCCTTTGTCCGTCCATGGCGGCACTGACGATTCCGCCTGCATAGCCGGCACCTTCTGCGCAGGGATAGAGGTTGCTGATCTGTGGATGCTGAAGCGTTTCAGGGTCGCGCGGAATCCTTACGGGTGATGAGGTTCTGCTTTCGGGGGCAATGATGGTGGCCTCTTCAGTATAATAGCCCTTCATTTTTTTGCCGAAAGCCCTGAAGGCGTTTTGCAATGAACTGAAAACAAAATCCGGCAACACATCTTTCATGTTGACCGGTACTACTCCGCGGAGGTAGGAGTTTTCTGGCAGGGTGGAAGAGGTTCTTCCTTGCACAAAATCTGTCATTCTTTGGGCAGGCGCTACAAATTTTCCCCCACCTGCGGTGTAAGCCCTGCGTTCAACATTTTCCTGGAAATGATGGAGCAGCAAGGGATTCCCCTCATCCCTCATCCCTTCCCCCTCATCTCTCATCCCTTTTCCCTCATCCCTCATCCCTTTCATCATATCCTCAATCCCAATCTGCACAACCATTCCCGAGTTGGCAAAAGGATTGTTCCGTTTTGACGGGCTCCATCCGTTGACCACCAGTTCGTTCTGAACGGTGGAGGCTGTGGCAATGATGCCGCCTGGGCACATGCAAAAAGAAAATACCCCACGGCCATTCACCTGTTCCACCAGTTGGTAGGCAGCAGGGGGAAGAAATTCATCCCTGCCAATAGCACTGGGGCAATGGTATTGGATGGAATCGATCAGGGATTGCGGATGTTCGATCCGAACGCCGAGGGCAAATGGTTTGGCCTCGATCAAGATGTTTTTGTTGTGCAGCAGCAGGTAGATGTCTTTGGCAGAATGACCTGTGGCGAGAATGAGGTTGTTTCCTTCGAAACTGTTGCCAGAAGCACAGCGGACGGATTTCACCCTTTGGTTTTCTATGGTGAAATCAGTCACCCGCTCGTTGAAATGCACTTCACCTCCGGCTTCGGTGATCTGTTGCCTGATGTTCTGGATGATACCAGGCAATTTGTTGGTACCAATGTGTGGATGGGCAGTGTAAAGGATGGCAGGGTCTGCACCAAAATGAACGAGCAATTGCAATACTTTGTCGACGTTGCCGCGTTTGGTGCTTCTGGTATAGAGCTTGCCATCGCTGTAAGTGCCGGCACCGCCTTCGCCAAAACAATAGTTGCTGTCTTCGTTCAGGATGCCTTCCTTGTTCAGGGCTGCAAGGTCTCGCCTTCTTTCCCTCACGTCTTTTCCGCGCTCCAGGATGATGGGCTTGATGCCCTGTTGAATCAATTCCAGGGCAGCGAAAAGCCCAGCTGGTCCTGCTCCAATGATCAGGGTTCGTTTTGCTGATTTGCGGACATCTGGAAAAGCAAAATCAGGAATGGTGGAATCGAAAAAAGGCTCATCCACAAAAGCGCGGAGCTTGAGGTTGATCAATACATTCCGCTTTCTGGCGTCAATGGATTTTTTGATGAAATGGAAACCCGTTACCCTCTTGGGGTCCAGCCCTAATTCACTGGCAATATTTTCCGAGATGACAGCAGATTGCGCTGCATCTTTCGGAGAAAGTTGCAAAAGGACCTCATGCTGCATTGTAGAAGTAAATTAGAATGGCAAGTCGTCTGCTATTCCGTGCTGGCTCTCAGGATCAGGAGAGAAAGCAGGAGGGGTTTCGATGGAACCACCTGAACCCATGCTGATTTGTTCAATTCTCCAGGCATCAAGGTTGGTGATATAATTGACCTGTCCGTTCTTTTCCCAGCGGGAACCTTTAAGGTTGAAATGGACTTTTACCGTGTCTCCTATGTTGAAACGATCAATGATGGTCGTCCTGTCTTGTACCGATTGGAACTTTACAAAATTGGTGATGGTACGGCCGTTGATGTCTTCGTTGGTTTCAACAACAAATTCCCTTGTTTTGAAGGTGGCGCTGCGTTGAATGGTTTCAAATTTGGCCACAAGCTTACCGGTAAGATCGAATCCCATAAAAATAACTGTTTCGGCGAAGTTATCATTTATCTGAATCAGTGAAAAAGATTTGTCCAAAAATCATTACCTTCCGACATACCCCAATTCTGATGAAGCGTTTTACCCCTTTTTTGTTGCTTTTTGCTCTGATCTCAGCATGCCATTCTCCCCAGCCCCTGACGGGCATCGGGTACAAGGGCTACCCTGTTGGGAAGTCGAAGAAGGCAGATTCCACCTATCTCAGCATGTTAAAGCCCTATCGGGACAGCGTAGACATGACCATGAATGAGGTACTTGCCCAAAATGCAACCGATCTCTTGAAAGAGATGCCCAACAGTCCATTGGGCAATTTCCTGGCAGACGCCTATTTGTGGGCGGCCAGGGAGAAATTTGACAAGCGGGCCGATATTGCCTTCATGAACCATGGTGGCGTGCGCATCAACCGTATTGCTGCAGGCAAGATTGACCGCAGGATAGTTTACGAGGTAATGCCTTTTGACAATACCCTTGTTATTGTAGAGGTAAAAGGAAGCATCTTGCAGCAGTCGTTGGATCGGCTGGCCGAAGATGGTGGCGGCGGCGGTGTTGCCGGCCTGAGCATGCGGATAAAAGACAAGAAGGCGGTGGACGTGATGATCGGAGGACGCCCCATCGACCTGAACCGCAGTTATTTTATGGTCAACTCAGATTATGCCGTTGATGGGGGAGGAGGATTCAATTTATTCAAGCAACTGCCCCAGCAGCGAACAGGATATTTTCAGCGCGATGCCATCATCGAATATTGCAAGGCCAGGGGAAAGGAAGGAATAAAAACATTTGGAGAGCCCAAAAACAGGATTACACAATGAACAGGAGAAAATTCATCATACAGGGTGGAATGACCGCCGGAGCCCTGCTCCTCAATGGTAGTTCATTTGCAACCTCATCATCCACCAAACTGACCATCCTGCATACCAATGATGTACACAGCCGGTTGGATCCTTTTCCGATGGACGGCACCAGAAATGCAGGCATGGGAGGCATTGCAGCAAGGGCAGAAATCATCCGCAACATCAGGGCCCAGGAAGCCAATGTTTTGTTGTTGGATGCAGGTGATATTTTTCAGGGAACACCCTATTTCAACATCTTCAAAGGGGAGCCAGAAATGAGGGCCATGCAGATGATGGGGTATGATGCCGGCGTGATGGGCAACCATGATTTCGATGCCGGCATGGACAACTTTGTAAAACAACTGGCCAACCACGGAAAATTTCCTATCTTGATGTGCAACTATGGTTTCGGTCAAACGCCGATGGAAAACCATTTTGCGCCTTACAAGGTGTTCAAAAAAGGAGACCTGAGGATTGGTGTGACAGGGGTAGGCATTGAGCTTACCGGCCTTGTTCCTGAGAGTCTTTATGGTAACACAGTGTACATGGATCCCATCAGCAATGCCAGTCGTACTGCGGCTTTGCTGAAGAAAGAAAAGAAATGCGACATGGTGATCTGCATTTCACACCTGGGCGACAAGTACAACGACAACAAGGTGAGTGATGAAGTATTGGCAAAGGAATCTGAGCACATTGACCTGATCCTGGGCGGTCATACGCACCGGTTCTTTGAGAAGCCAAGGGAGTATTCCAACAAGGCTGGAAAAAAAGTGCTGGTGAACCAGGTTGGCTGGGGCGGGCTCCAGTTGGGGCGTTTGGATTACGATTTTTCACGGGAGGAGGGGCAAAAATTAGATAAAAATCAATCCATTTTGGTACTGGAAAATATTGTGGATTAAAAAATTTTTTTATTTAAAAACTGAATCTATATTCGCCGTCTGACCTGCTTTTATCGAGGAATTGGAAATGTGGAGAAACCCTACTTCAAACACCGAAATCAAGTATCTAAAAACCAACACTTAAACTGCTTACGTACTAATGGAAAAACCGTTCGATAAGATTTGGAGCAATTGTTTGGCGATCATCAAGGATATTGTTGAGTGGCAGCATTTTAAAACATGGTTTGAACCCATCAAGCCTGTTGCCATCAAGGATAATGTCTTGACGATTCAGGTTCCAAGTCAATTTTTTTACGAATACATTGAAGAGCATTATATCAACCTCCTTGCAAAGACATTGAAGCGTGAATTGGGAAAGGAAGCAAGGTTGGAATACAGGATCATGGTAGACAGCGGAAATGGCAAGGCCAAGCCCTTGACCATGGATGTTAGTGGCCAATCTTTCAAGAGCTACTCCAACAATGAAATGGATTTTCCTTTGGTGATCAACAACCATGTGAGGAATCCATTTGTGATCCCCGGTCTGAAGAAAATGCAGATCGACTCACAGCTCAACCCCATCTATACTTTTGATGCATTTGTGGAAGGCGATTGCAACAGGGTTGCCCGCAGGGCCGGTAAAACGGTTGCTGAAAAGCCTGGTGCTACTTCCTTCAATCCATTGGTTGTTTATGGTGGCGTTGGTCTCGGAAAGACACACCTTACCCAGGCCATCGGTAATGAGGTAAAGCGCCTACATCCCAACAAGGTTGTCTTGTATGTGAGTTCAGAAAAATTCATCAACCAGTTCCAAGACCATAGCAGGAACAATGCCATCAATGATTTCATCCATTTCTACCAGATGGTGGATGTGCTCATCATCGATGATGTTCAGTTCTTCAACCGTGCTGAGAAAACACAGGATGCTTTCTTTGCCATCTTCAACCACCTTCACCAGTCTGGAAAGCAGCTCATCCTGAGCTCTGACAAGCCACCAAAGGATCTTGAAGGCATGCAGGAAAGGTTGTTGAGCAGGTTCCGTTGGGGACTCAGTGCAGACCTTCAGGTTCCTGATTATGAAACAAGGATAGAAATCCTTGAGAAAAAAATGAAAAACAATGGGCTTGACCTTCCCAAAGATGTTGTCAAGTACATCGCCTACAATATCCAGAACAATGTGAGAGAGCTCGAAGGAGCCCTGATCTCACTTCTGGCCCAGTCTTCCCTCAACAAGCGTGAGATCGATCTTGATCTTGCCAAGAAGGTACTGCGCAACTTCATCAAGACATCGTCCAAAGAAATCACCATTGACACCATCCAGAAAATGGTCTGTGAGTTCTTTGACCTGCCTTATGACAGGTTGTTGCAGAAGACAAGGAAAAGGGAAATTGTACAAGCCCGTCAAATCACCATGTATTTGGCAAAGATCTTTACCAAGAACTCTCTCAAGACCATCGGGGAACATTTCGGAGGAAGGGACCACACCACTGTGATTCATTCCTGCCAAACCGTGAAAGACCTGATGGATACAGACAACATGTTCAGGGAAAGCGTCATGGAGCTTCAGCAGAAGGTCCAGTTGGCCGCCATGTAATATTTGTTTGAATACAAATGCACAAATCTTTTGGGGATTGGATAGTCTTTCGTAAATTTGCCCTCCCTGAAACATTTGATTTAGGAAGGTGAGGTGGATGAGTGGCTGAAATCAGTAGTTTGCTAAACTGCCGTACGGGTTAAACTGTACCGCGGGTTCGAATCCCGCCCTCACCGCAGTTGAAAAGATTCGGGTAATACCGAAGTTCGGGAAGTAGCGCAGGCCGGTAGCGCACCTGGTTTGGGACCAGGGGGTCGCAGGTTCGAATCCTGTCTTCCCGACAAATCAAATTAGCCTTGGCATTCGCCAGGGCTTTTTTGTGCTCTATTGTTGTTCCCAAAAGTTACTCTTCTTCATTTTTCATCAGTTGCTTTATAACCTTCAAAGCCATATTTTAAAATACTCAATCAATTGAGTAAAATTGCTCAATATATTGAGTAAATTATTTTTTATGTTCGAAAGGCTTCATTTACAACAAGTTGTAAAAGGAATTCAATAGCCGAGAAAATTCATTCAGGTCATTTTAGGGCCGAGGCAAGTGGGTAAAACAACCGAATTATTTATGTGGACATTAGGTGTGCGTTTAAGCTCCCTATATTTTCAATAAACCATCACCTGACATTACTCCTTGTGCATCCAACCCTTTCTTCCCGTTTTATTCTTCTCTTAACTCCGTCATTTTCACTTTCTTGAACATCAAGGTCTCTGCAACTTTGGGTAATGACAAGAAAAATACTACACCCAACTGCTGATCCGGTTTTTAAAAGAATATTCGGACAGGAAAAAGCCATCACTATAGAAATTATCAACCTTTTGATTAAGCCACCCAATCCAGTGGTTGACTTGGAATACCTACCACATGAAATGTTTCCCGATGTGAATGATGGCAAAGTATCCATTGTGGATGTGCGTTGTGTAGATAGCATGAAGCAGCAATTTATCATTGAGATGCAGCTGTTACATCACGCAGGGTTTAACCAGAGGGCGCTATTGTATGCTGCCAAAGCCTATGGACAACAACTCAGGAAAGGAATGTCTTACAACGAAGCACAATCTATTTACCTGTTAAGTATTGTGAATCATACCATTAAACCCGATTCACAAAAATGGTTGCATCAAATTGCGATGATCGACAGGACTGATCCGGATTTTGAAGTTCCAGGCATCAACCTTGTTTTCCTCGAACTTGCAAAACGAAAAAAATTGGGTAATTTTAATTTTGATGATCCGGTAGACAGGTGGTTGTCGTTTTTAGTTGAACCCGAAAAAATACTAACTATGCCGAAGTTTGATTTATCGGTTTACCCGAACCTGCTTAAAGCTGCAGAACTATTAGACGAGTCTAACTACACCCAGGAGCAGCTCAACGCTTATGACAGACATCTACTCGCAGTATACGATATCAACATGTCCCGCATTGAAAGTTTTGATGAGGGGTTTGATGAAGGGTTAAAGCGGGGGCGTGGAGAAGGGCTTGAACAAGGTATCCATCTCTCTGTACCCATCATCAAAGAACTTCTTAAGGGTGAGTTATCCCATGAAGAAATTGCAGAGAGATTTTCTGTTTCCGTTCAATTGGTAGCTAAATTGGCTGAGGAGTTGAACTGACAAGTTTATGGCAATGTTCATTTACTGCGGAAAAAGAACTACCTGAACTGTAAACGATGCTGAAAAGGAGTCTTGCCCGTTATGTACACATGCATACCATCGGTTCTTAAACTTCCAAAATGTGTTGAATAACGCTCGCCTTCGAGGTCCCGCAGGTTTTGATGTTCACTCAAACCCGGTCCAAACTGGATGGTGTCGTTACCAAAATGATATGATCCGGTACCAGTCTCTAAAAACAGATTGTCTCCAACACGTTGAAATGATCCGGATAGTTCTCCTCCACTGTTAAAGCAAAGCTCAATTGTTACGAGTACACCTTTAGGACCATCAATGTCAAAAATTAATTCATTCAACCCATCCTTCTCATGTAATGTAATGACAGTCATTAATGTTTTGACATTACTGACAGGCCTGTTCTTGAAATCCATTTTATTCCAAAAACGATCATCGATACTCGGACTAAGCGCGTAATCACCATCTTTCTTTCTTAAATGCTTCGGTAAGGGTTGATAATACGGCACATTCAGCTTGCTTTGCAGGACGTATCCCGTTGCTGTTTTTTTCAATCCATTGCTATAAAAATAACCAGTACTGAAAAAATTTGTAGACAGTCGTAGATACCTTAAAATAGCATCACCTTTACGGTAAGAAAAAATATTGGGAGAACAGGATCGACCAGATGCAATCAATAATGGAAGGTCCGCGCCGCCAAATAGTGTACTGGTTATATTGTTTCTACGAATGCGTAACAATGATGAAGTTGAAAATAATTTTTCGAAGTTTATTTCAGGCTTTACCGGAGAGGGTAACTCCTGCTGCAAAATGGGCTCATCTAAAAAATGAATCAGTCCTTGCTTCACTACCTCCTTATCAAAATCATCAAATGATTCAATTAATTGTGCAATGCCTGAATAAGTTGGATGTCCATCATGTATCGCCATAAAACGATAGTGCAAATAAAAAGCAACCATTCGTTTTGAAGTCCATTGATCCTGTCTCCTTGAATCATTCACTACAAGATCACCATTGGGTTCCATGTAGTAATAGGTCATACTCAAATTACGCCGAACAGGATCCAGCAATTCTTTTTTTCCAAGCATGCGCGCCAGTGTGATCAATGAATTGTTCTCAACGACAGCATAATTCTGGCTCCTCTCCGGGTAATGTCCATCCGCATCCATAAAAATTCCTTCAGCCAACCATTCGTCGATCCTGTTTATCATACGCTCATCAGGATATAATTTATTGATCTTCGCTAACGCTGCACAAACTACCCAACGATGATTCGGCGTATGTACTCCACCCGTGATCAATCCCTCCGAAGCCTTCTGGATAAAGGATTTTAATGCCGCATTGATCCCTTTTACATCATCAGAACCATCTTTCAATAGAATACTGGCAGCCGCAGTAGCGGGTTCCAACAAAAAACCCGTATCCGGAGGCGATTCAAGATTTCCAAAATTCAAAGTACCATCTTCACTCTGACTATTCTTTAAAATGTCTAAAATTTGATTCATCAACGTGATCAGTTCACGCTTGTGAAAGTAACTTGATGTGGCTGTTACATATGCCGCTGCTACACAAGCAAGCTCTTTTCCTATTCCTCTGCCATAAATGGGTTTAGAGGATGTCAACAAAACATTCACCCGCTCATCATTAGCGTTGATCATCCGTTTTAGCAAATCCGTTACATTGGTACGGGCAAGTACCGATGAAAAGGGGATCTGACTCAGCATTAATGATCCACCAAATTGAAAAGACCGCTTTAGGAAAAGAGAACGGGGAATAGGTTGCATATAACAATCATGCGTTTAAGATTGAAATATACTGATTAAATCCTATGTAAGCTCCCCATATTTTCAACCAGCCATCACCCGCCTTTACTCAAGGAAAATACTACACCCAACTGCTGATCCGGATTTTGAAGTTCCAGGCATTAACCTTGTTTTCCTTGAACTTGCCAAACGATAAAAATTGGGTAAATTTAATTTTGGTGATAATACAAATTATGAAACAAATCAATCTGCTAAGTAATTTCTTAAAAGGGATAACCTTTATTGGTTCGTTCATTTTGATACAGCAATGTACTTACGCACAAATATCAAATGTTACAGATGTTGAGGATAAAATAATTGTAAGAAATACACAGGGAATAGAATTTGTAGTAATCAAGCAAGGGTTCCGGTATGGTTTTCAAAAGACGGATGGGAATATCATGGTTCCAGCCCACCCTGTTTCCGGCTTATTGGCCGGTGATCCTGAGAAACTTTCTCAGGCCAAGACCACAAAATACATTGGAGCAAAGGATAGCGTATACTCTTTTGAGATAACACTTGAAAATAAGAATACAATCATCCTCAGGTTAAAACTCGGGAAAGAAACTGCTCTTTTTCAGATTGAGAACCCCAATGGTGAAGCCATCACAATGGCTTTGCGCACTGCAGGGGTTAGTCCAGGATATGGTTTGGGTGATGTAGTAGCCAACTGGTGGAACCGGCTTCCTGAGAACAAAGGAAAATACAATACGGAAATTAGTGGTTTTGCTAATTACGATTATAGTTCTTCAAGCGGTATTGCCTCTCGTATGGTAAGCAATTTCGCCATTTATCCAGTCAATCAGTTTGGACTTATCAATATTGACCCCGGTGCTAAAATAGTGGTCAATACAGCGGATGAGATTACGCAGGGAAGCCGTCGTACAGCAAAAATAGCTTCGCTTTATTATTTTTTTGGAGACACCAAATCAATCTATTCGAATTTTCTTAAAGCAAGAAATGATAACGGATTTCCTGTAATGAAGCCAGCTTATGCGTTTTATGGTGTAGGCTGGGAGGCTTGGGGAGCATTGGCCTGGAATACATCGGAAGAAACCGTTAAGCGTGATATAGATCACTATTTGGATTTGAAGTATCCTTTAAAATGGATGGTCATAGGATCTGGTTTTTGGCCGCAAACCGATGAAAAATTTAAAGCTACTACCAGTTTTGGCATGTGGGACAAAGTCAAATATCCCAATCCGCAAGAGTTAAAACAATACTTTAATAAAAAAGGACTTCAGTTTATTATTGGCTTGAGGATAGCCTTTATCCATAACGGACCATTCTCGGAAGAGGGTTTGGCAAAAGGATATTTTCTCAAGGAGAATGGAGCCGCGAAAATGTACACAATCGGATTCCCCAAAAGTCCTGTTTATCTGCTTGATACGCACAATGAAGAAGCTGTAAAGTGGTACGTAAGTTTATGCGACAAATGGCAGGTTGATGGTTTTAAGGAAGATGTGTATGGATATGAAAAATACTCATTCCCGGACGATAAAATAGATCCGGCCAATATCGCATTAAAGAAAAAGGGCTATCTGATCATGATCAGAAATGCTTATTTGACTTCTGCTGGTGAACTGCACAGAATCGATGATTTTAACTATGATATGAATCAGGACCGGGGACCAGTCAATTCCTTAACACTTGCTTACAGTGGATTTCCGCTGACCTATATGGATATTATAGGCGGATTGTTTGGCGGGCGGAATTTTGACGGTGAAGTATCAAACAGAATCAAGGTTTATTTGATGCGCAATGCCCGTATTGCTTCCTTGCATTCCTCAATGTCAATGGGTAAAGGGCCATGGAATTATAAGGATGAGCAGGTGTCTAAAATATTATTGGAATCCGCCCAGTTGCATGCTCGTTTGCATCCTTATATCTATAGCAATGCCATTAAGTTTTATCAGGACGGTTATCCTCATACAATGACTCCGCTTCCCATCGCATATCCTAATGATTCAAATGTCCATAACAGAGAAAATTATAAAGAAAGAGGATTTCAATGGATGGTTGGAGATGCGCTTATGGCTTATCCCTTGTATGGAGACGATTATGAAACTGCCAAGAGCAGAAATGTGTATTTGCCAGAAGGTAAATGGATAGACTACGACAATGGCAAGGAATACAAAGGGCCACTGCTACTAAACGATTTTGAAATTCCAGTTGAGAAAACCCCGCTTTTTGTAGGCGGAACGGGCATAGTGATTGAAGAAGTTGAAACTGAATTGAAAGGCAGGATATACCCTGTGGCCAACAAAGCCAAAACTATATTTTATGGAAAAGACGGAAAGACTCAATCTGTGATTTCCATAGAGAATCCGAATTGGAAAGATTTGAAAATTATTGATGTAACAACCAACACTAAAGTTTCCTGGGAGAAGAAGCGGTTTGCATTTCAGTTTGCTTTTATTGAGGGGCATAATTACCGGATCTACTGATGGTATTCAGCCAAGTACTGTTTAAACTTATTGAGACTGAATAAAGAAGCTCCTAAAATCACACTATAATGTGATAACTGTGTAAAATATGGATTTAATTCGTAAATTAGATCTATAAATCACATTATAATGTTAGTTAAGGGTCTTGGAGAAGCGATAAAAAACAGGCGCAAAGAGTTGAACATTACCCAGCCTCATTTGGCAGAATTGGCTCAAATCAGCATCAATACCCTTTACAAATTGGAGAAAGGGCAGGGAAATCCATCTTTGGTTGTTCTGAACAAATTGGCTGAGGTGTTGGGCATGGAATTGACTTTAGTAGTAAAAAAGAAACCATAATTGAATGCGCATATTGGAAGTATACCGCAATGGAATTTTTGCTGGCATGCTCATTGAAGCAAACCGCAAGCATTATATTTTCAGGTATGAGGACAATTACTTTATGGATCCAACTCAACCTGCTATCAGCTTGACACTCCCCAAATCACAAAAGGAATACAGCAGCAATTGCTTGTTTCCGATTTTTTTTAATATGCTCAGTGAAGGGGTAAACAGAAAATTGCAGAGCACACAATTGAAAATTGACGAGAAAGATGATTTTGGCTTTCTTGCTGCAACTGCACAGTCTGATACCATCGGGGCCATAACCGTAAAACCCCACATGACAACATGAATATAGATGAATTAAACAATTGTCCAGGAACATTGGCTGAAGGATTCTCGACATACAGTCCAGGATGTCTTCGGAATTTGTTCAATGGTAAAAAGGTAAATCATCTTCTGCCATATGATCAGCCACAACTGGATGATGAAGTTGCAACGCTTTTCATGGAAAATCGAAAACGGATTTCCATATCGGGTGTGCAGGAAAAGTTAAGTTTTGTGCTGGAAAAAAATATGCTGCGTTTAACCAAGGAAGGGGAACAAGGTACTTACATACTCAAGCCGATACCAAGGGATTTAAAAAAAGTGGATCAGGTACCGGCAAATGAACATTTGACCATGCAAATCGCCTGGCAAGTATATGGCTTGAACACCGCAGAGAATGCCATGATATTTTTTAAAAATGCTTCTCCTGCCTATATCACAAAACGTTTTGATGTTAAAGCTGATGGAACCAAATGGGGTATAGAAGATTTTGCCACATTGGCCGGAAAAACCAAAGACAATGCCGGACCTAATTTCAAATATGAATACAGTTACGAGGAAGCAGGATTGTTGATTCAGCAATATGTATCTGCATGGCGCATTGAAATTGAAAAATATTTTTCGTTGGTACTTTTCAATTTTCTGTTTTCAAATGGCGATGCTCACTTGAAAAATTTCTCATTAATTGAATCCTCAAAAGGGGATTATCTCTTGAGCCCTGCCTATGATTTGTTGAATACCAAAATGCATGTGGATGATTCAGATTTTGCACTCGACAAAGGATTGTTTGCGGATGACTTTAAAAGCGAGCAATTCAAAAAAAACATGCATCCCCATAAAACCGACTTTGAAGAATTTGGGAAGCGAATTGGTGTTTCAAATAACCGAATTGAAAAATTAATGCGTCCATTTTTGGAGAAGCAATCGCTGATGGAATCATTAATAAAGCGTTCTTTTTTGACTGAAACCAATAAGCGAGGATATTTGATGATGTATCAAACGAAAAGAAATTATTTTTTTGGTTAAATATACCATTAACTCCGATACATTTAAATCATAACTTCAATGACCATTTATTAAATTTTAATAAACCATGATTCATCCTGTTCAAGTTCAATTAAATCAATGGGGTTGTGGAAAAATTCCATTTATTTTTTTAATTGACTTTGAATGCCTAAAACCAATGTGCTGGAAACTGGAGGATCCCATCACAGACTTTGAATTTAGTTTTAATGGATTTACCAATATTGTTAGAAGTAGGCTATCGCAAGAAATTTTCAATGAAGGGCTGATAAAAAAAGATCCTATCCCTTTTGAATGTTATCAAAAAAAATTTGATTCAGTAGTAAGAGAGATTGAATATGGTAATAGTTTTCTGGTTAACCTTACTGCGGAAACCAGGGTTGAGACCAACTTATCAATTGATGTTATCGCCCAACGTGCTGATTCAAAATATGTTTGTCATTTAAAGGATCAGTTTGTATCCTTCTCTCCAGAAACTTTCATTCAAATAAAAAATGGAAAGATTTTTGCATTCCCCATGAAAGGTACAATTGATGGCAGCATTCATAACGCAAAAGAATTGCTTTTAGCTGATGCAAAGGAAATTTCAGAGCATGCAACTATTGTTGACCTTATAAGAAATGACTTAAGCAGGATTGCCAATAGTGTAACTGTCAACAAATACCGCTATTACGAGACAATCAATACTCACGATGGAATCATTGGGCAGGTAAGCTCAGAAATCGAGGGCACACTTCCCAATCGTTTCAATGAAACAATTGGAGATATTATTTTTGATTTACTGCCTGCAGGATCTGTTTCAGGTGCACCCAAAAACAAAACAAAGGAAATTATTGCCAAGGCAGAGAAAACTGACAGAGGTTATTATACTGGGGTTGCAGGCTATTTTGATGGAGAAAATTTAGACAGTTGTGTTTTAATCAGGTATTTGCAGGCAGACAATATATACAGAAGCGGAGGCGGTATTACTGCACAAAGCAATGTATTAAAGGAATATAAAGAACTTGTTGACAAAGTATATGTACCCGCTTTTTGAGACGATAAGGTATAAAAATGGGATTGCAGAAAACCTTGCTCTACATCAACAAAGAGTGGATCATACCCTTGTGAAATTAAATGCAAGTGCTCCCATTCTGTTGTCTGAACATATTGCATCCCATTTGCTCAAGCCCAATTTGGATGATAAATTGTATAAGTGCCGGGTTCGTTATGATTTATTTGGCAATGTCAACATTCATTTTGAAAATTATGCAGTTAAAAATATTCAATCTATTTCCTTGCAAGACATCGGCAACAATCAATATCCCTATAAATTTTCTGATAGAAATTGGATCAACGAGCTTGTTGCTAATGCCGGTACTGATGAAGTTATAATGACTCAAAATGGAAGTATAAAAGATGCCAGTTATGCCAATCTGGTTTTTTTTGATGGGAAAAACTGGGTTACACCTTCTCAACCCTTGCTTATGGGTACCCGAAGAGCGGCACTTATAAATGCTGGCACTATAATTGAGTCTCCCATTCATGTAAAAGATTTATCCAATTTTGGTGTGCTTAAACTAATCAATGCAATGATGCTATGGGACGAATGTCCAGCCATTCAACTTGACATGATCAAATAAGATCATCAGTTATTCCTGATTTCCAGTGTTTGGATCTTCATATTTTTTCTTCTATCCCAATAAATCAATGTTTTAGAAGGTCGTAAAGAAATATTAATTCAATGCTTTCCTTGTTATATACCCGGCCTTACTCATAACTATATTTTGTTATGGTTAAACTATTTCCACAATAATGCGTTATTATTTGAAATAATACAAACATGAACCTCAAATCACTCGCTTTAACTTTATTCGCTGCTACTGCTATACTGACTTCTGCAAATGCGCAAAAAACAATTGTAGATGTTGCTGTTGGATCTGCTGACCACACTACATTGGTAGCTGCTGTAAAGGCTGCTGACCTTGTTGCAACACTTCAGAGCGCAGGACCTTTCACTGTTTTTGCCCCTACAAATGCTGCTTTCGCAAAGTTGCCTGCTGGAACTGTTGAAACTTTATTGAAGGCTGAAAACAAAGCTACTTTGGCCAAAATTTTGACTTACCATGTTGTTGCCGGTAGCTTGGACGCTTCTGCTGTTCTCAAAGCAATTAAAGCTGGTGGTGGTTCTGTAACGCTTAAAACCGTTAGTGGTGGAAGTCTTACCGCTTCTGTTAAAGAAGGAAAAGTTATTTTGACTGATGAGAAAGGTGGCTCTGCAACGGTTGTTGCTACAGACCTCAAGGGCAGCAATGGATTGATTCATGTAATTGATTCAGTTGTACTTCCTAAGTAATCTGTCATACATCTTCGCTTAGCATAAAAAAAACACCGACTAAAATCGGTGTTTTTTTATTTTTGACCTGATTGGGTAGCGATCATTTTGCTGGCATCTGTCAACACAAATTTCTAATTTCCCCCAATGAATATTACCTCCCGAAGAAAGTTCATCAAGAATGCTACCCTGACTGGAATCCTTGCACCTTTTGCAGGAGAGGTTTTTTCGTTGGGTCAACCTGGTAAAATCCAGGAAAAAGACAATTACTTGGATCCCATCAAACAGGAACTTGTAAAACAGTGGCCCAAGAACCGAACCATCAACCTGGTCTTTCATGGCCACTCAGTTCCGTCAGGCTATTTCAAAACACCGGATGTGAGACCTTTACAATCATATCCTCATTTGTTGTTGAAAGAACTAAAACAGCTTTATCCCTATGCTGTCATCAATACCATTCTGACCTGTATTGGCGGTGAAAATGCGCAACAAGGTGCCAAGCGGTTCAAGCGTGATGTGCTGAACCACAAGCCGGATGTACTTTTCATTGACTATGCCTTGAACGACAGGCGCATTGGTTTGGAGGCTTCACGCCAGTCTTGGGAGTACATGATAACGGCTGCCCTGAAAAAGAACATCAAGGTCATTTTGTTGACCGCAACGCCCGACCAGAAAGTTGATTTGTCAGACGATAAAACAGATCTTCAATTGCTTTGCAACCAGATAAAGGAAATGTCAGCTGAGTTCAAAGTTGGTTTGGTAGACAGCTATGCACTCTTTCAAAAATTCGTTTCAGATGGCGGTAAATTAGCAGACTACATGTCTCAGGTGAACCATCCCAATGAAAAGGGGCATCAATTGGTGGTGGATGGAATAATGAAGTATTTTTGATATTGATGGAGCTCCATTTTTTTTAGTCCCATCAATGCAATAAAATAGCTATATGTAATAATGTACTACATTTTACCAAAGTTCAGTGATGAACTTGTTGTTTTCAAATCCCACTACCAAAAGTGGTCGCAACCACATGACCATTAAAATGAGTTTTGATGATGGGCTTACTTGGTCCATTTTCGATCAGATATTGTCAAATGTATACAAGATTGATTTGGTAGACTCATTCAAACAATTCAACTGCTAATCTAAATGTATTGCAATGTGCTTCAACAATTGTTTTTACTTCATGAATGAGTTTGAGCAATGAGTTTGCCAGTATCGAAAGATACATTTGACCAGATGTGCCATCTTTCAATCCAATATCAAGGTCTGATTTTTCTTTGTGGAATGGGTAGTTCGTTGCGCCATGCATACTAAATGTAAATACCCTCGATTCTTCCTCCATCAATTTTGCGGTCCCCAGGTTCAACCCAATGACACAGGGTAGGATCGATAATTTTATGCCTTTGGATTTTCCGCAAACGTTATAGATACTTAAATTGAACATTTTTGACCCAGCTCAATACAGCTTTTAAAATATTTTGCGTAAACTCGTACAATCGTAGAAGTCTTTAGCTCTTAAAACCCAATTAACATGAAAGAAGGGAGGTTGTCGGATATATAGGCAATACCAGTTTATTTTTATTGGCAGCTAAACTGCCTTTGTACGCCAATGACAGCATACAGCCCGCCTCTGAGGAGTTCCTGTTTGTTGAGGCAGAACAGTTTGCCAAGCATGGTGGCTGGGAGCTGGACCAGCAATCGATGGAGCAGATGGGTTCACCTTATTTGTTGGCACATGGTTTGGGTATACCCGTGCAGGATGCCACAACTGAAGTTGAGTTTCCTTCTGCCGGAAATTACAGGGTCTGGGTCCGCACCAAGGATTGGGTGGCTCCCTGGAATGCCCCCGGTGCACCAGGAAAGTTTCAGCTGAAAGTCAATGGGCAAGCATTGGATGAAACATTTGGCACCAAGAGTGCAACCTGGCATTGGCATGATGGTGGTATGGTGAAAGTGACCAAGAAGTCGACCCTTGCTTTGCACGATTTGACTGGATTTGAAGGACGTTGTGAGGCCATTCTGTTTTGCAAGGATCCCAAATTTGAACCCACCAATGATATTGCCCAACTGACAACCTTCAGGCGCAAACTCCTTGGCTTGCCCGAGAAGCCTGATGAAGGGGGTGATTTTGACCTGATTGTTTCTGGTGGTGGATTGGCAGGCACATGTGCAGCCATTTCAGCAGCCCGCAATGGCATCAAGGTTGCCCTTGTGCAAGACAGACCAGTGTTGGGTGGAAATGGAAGTTCAGAGGTGCGCGTATGGCCTGAGGGGCATACCAACAAAACCTTGTTTCCTCATGTGGGAGACATTGTCAATGAAATTCTTCCTCCCATCATCAAAGGTCCAGGTAAGGTATTCAATGGTGTTTCCGCCAATTATTATGACGATGCCCTCAAGCTGTCAATTGTCAGCAAAGAGCCCAACATCACCCTTTTGCTGAACCACCGTGTGGTGAAAGTGGAAACAGAGGCGGATGTCATCAAGGCAATCGTTATCCAGAGCACACTTACATCAAGGCAAACAAGGATAAAAGGAAAATTATTTTCAGACTGTACAGGCGATGGCTCCATTGGCTTCAAAGCCGGTGCTGATCATGAATACAAGGTAGAGCAGTTGATGGGCAGTACTAACCTTTTCAATGTGCTGGATGTTTCAAACAGCGAAGAGGTATTGGCCTGTGAATGCAAAGACAAAAGTGCATTGGCCATGAAATGTGAGCAGGGGGATTTTGATCAACCCTTCCCGCGTTGCCCGTGGGCCCTTGATTTGTCTGATAAGCCTTTCCCAGGAAGGAAAGGACAGAAAACATTTGGCAAAGAAGGACTTGATTCATTTGCCAACATGTGGTATTGGGAGAGTGGATTCAACAAGGATCAGGTGAACGAAATAGAACTCATCCGTGACCATAATTTCAGGGCCATGTATGGTGCCTGGGATGTGTTGAAAAATGTAGATAACATGTACCCTAAGCATAGGCTTGGTTGGGTGGCATTCATTGCCGGGAAACGTGAATCACGCCGTCTGATGGGAGATGTTGTGTTGGATGCACAGGATTTCAAGCAAAAAAGAAAATTTGAAGATGGCGCATTCCCCTGTTCTTGGCATGTTGATCTCCATACGCCAAAAAATGAGTTCAAGGAAGGGTTTGAGAACATGGAATTTGTATCTGATTATACGCGTGGCGAAGAATACCAATATGGTGGCGAGTACTGGGCTCCCTACCGTACACTCTACAGCCGCAACATCAAGAACCTTTTCATGGCTGGTAGGTGCATCAGCGTAACAAAGACTGGCCTTGGCCCAGTCAGGGTGATGAAAACCTGTGGAATGATGGGTGAGGTTGTAGGCAAGGCTGCCTCAATTTGCATCAAAAAGAATGTTTCTCCGCGAGAAGTTTACACACAACAACTGCCTGAATTAAAAAGGCTTTTGGGAAGGCCAGGTTTTTCAAGGGCCTAAACAGCGTTATTAAAAAACCCATAGCTTCGTACACCGGCTGAGATGTCCGGGGTAATTTCTATACTTATTGTTCAACCATCCAATCACCAGTAATCATGTTTCGTTTTACTGCAATTTCTCTTTTGTTTGTCTGCATCATCAGCAGCGAAGTTTTTTCACAGGAATTGTATCCGCTAAAACTATCAGCGAATCAATGGCACAACAAGGAACAGGAGTTGCGTTACAAGCCTGATGGAAAGGACTTTGTGATTGTGAATGGGAAGAGGCTGTTTACAAGGGCCATTTACGGAACCAATACGGCCTTTCGGATGGAAGCCGGTGACCGCCCTGAATTTGCCTTGTACATGCCTGGCATGGGGGGGTAATTTTAAGTTTGGAATTGGCAATGGGCAACAAACTAAATGGCTTACGCAGGCCAATACAACTACCGCGCGCTATCGCCCCGGCGCCATGCTTTATACTGTTGAGGACTCATTGCTGGGGAAAGGAAAATTGTATATAGAGATGCTGGCATTGGCAGATGGAGAGGGTTTCGTTATCCAGACAAGGCTTGAGAACACAGCAGCGCCGATTGATTTGTACTGGGCATTCGGGGGTTCCACAGGAAAAAAGTTTTCACGGGATGGAGACATGGGGCCCGATCCGGAATCTTCCTATTACCTGAAGCCGGAGAATTGTAAGGACAACCGTTTTCTTTTGCCAGGGAAAAGCAGCTTTCAATTGACTTATGGTACAGGTTTGCAGGTAGGTCCTGATGGAAGGTATTTTGTTGAGGACCTGAACCAGCCAGCAAAGCCTGCAAAAGAACTTGAATTGACAGGGGTTTTTGCCGAAGAGGCGACACTCAAATTGGGTGATGCAAATCAACTGGCTTCACCATCTCTTCTTTTTCAATCCACTGCAGCAATGGCGCCAGTGGTGGTTGGAAAAATGACCATCAACAAAGGCAGCGAGCACTATTTTTCCATCTTCAATCCCCTTTCACAAAAATCAATCAGTTACAATGACCTAAGTGCCGTGTTTCATCAAGCTGAAAAAGCAAGAGAAATGGTGGCCAACAGGATCAAGTTGGCAACACCTGATCCATACATCAATACAATTGGCGGAGCCCTTAGCATTGCATCCAATGC
>JBIJAE010000028.1:0-11049 GCA_044345895.1 Chitinophagaceae bacterium | reverse complement strand
GCGATCTGGGAAGCACCATCATACATGCATGGTGCTGTTGGCTGGCGCATGCGGCTCAATGGCTGGAGAGGCCCTTACACAGCCGATCCCCTGGGTTGGCACGATAGGGCAAAAACGCATTTTAATGCGTATGCCTTGTCGCAGTTTACCAGCCCAGCAGTTGGCCCCATTGTTCCGGATTCTGCCATGCATTTTGCCCGTAGTTGGGAGAAAAATGAAGTGGGTATGTTTAGCAGCGGGTACATCAGCAGATTGCCCAATGCAGCGTCCATGAAGCCCCATCACTACGACATGAACCTGATCTATATTGATGGTTTGTTAAGGCATTTTGACTGGACGGGGGATACAGCATTCATCAGAAAAACGTGGCCTGTCATCAAAAGGCACCTTGAATGGGAAACCAGGAATTTTGATACAGACAAGAATCATTTGTTCGATGCTTACGCAGCCATCTGGGCCAGTGATGCATTGCAATACAGTGGGGGTGATGTTGCCCATACTTCGGCTTACAATTATTATCATTTTAAAAAAGCCGCAACCCTTGCAGCATTGCTGAATGAGGACCCTATGCCTTATCAATTGCAGGCAAAGAAAATCAAGGAAGCAATGAACAGGGTTTTGTGGTTGAGGAATAAAGGAACCTATGCAGAGTTCAGGGATTTGCTGGGCAACAAACTCGTGCACGATGCTGCTGCGCTCTGGACCATCTGCCACAGCGTTGATTCTGAAGTGCCGGATAAATTTCAATCCTATCAGATGATGCGGTATGTTGACCATCAGCTTCCCCATATTCCCTTGCGGCCCCAAGGTCTGGAGGATAGCGGCTATTATACCATCTCCACCACCAACTGGATGCCTTACGTATGGTCATTGAAC
Source organism: Chitinophagaceae bacterium (assembly GCA_044345895.1). Classification (GTDB taxonomy): domain Bacteria; phylum Bacteroidota; class Bacteroidia; order Chitinophagales; family Chitinophagaceae; genus Pollutibacter. Next base: position 10,173 of record JBIJAE010000028.1, on the reverse strand, counting down.
AATGTTGTGTTGGCCGAATCCATCCACACGGCTTTGGCCAACTGGCAGGCCAACAGACCCGATGAGGCTTTCAGGTTATTCAAGAGTGAGGTACTGCAGTCGATGTACATGGGCGGAAGTCCGGGAAATTTTGTATTGATTTCTGCAACTGATGCCGCCAGGGGAGAATCCTACAGGGATTTTGCTGACCCTGTTGGCATATTTTCAAGGGCATTGGTGGAAGGACTATTTGGTATCGTGCCTGATGCATTGGGAAAGAAATTACTGGTTCGGCCTGGCTTGCCTGCAGACTGGGAGTATGCTTCCTTTTCTACGCCAGACATTTCCTTTGATTTTAAAAGAACTGGCCGTTCTGATGTTTATTTGTTGGATACAAAGTTTTCAGGTCCAATGAATTTGACCTTTCAGGCAATGGCCCGTGGTCAGGTGGAATCCGTTCTGGTGAACGGGAAAAAAACACAGTGGAAAAATGTTGATGACGCAGTCGGACACCCCATCATTGAAATCATTGTTCCTGCTGCTAAAAAATATGAGGTCAGGATTGTCTGGAAAGGCGCTGAGCCTGTTTTGCCTTCAACCGAAGCTGCATACACCCATGGTCAAATGTTGAGTAAAAGTTTTTCAGCCGCATCACTCCTCAACGTATTTGATCCTCAAACTGCGTTGAAGGGAATACGCACATCACCAAATGGTTTCAGCGCAACGGTCAATGCATCAATCGGAAAGTATACCGTCTTTGTTCAATTGAAACAGGGTGAGTTGATTTGGTGGATGCCGCTTTGTTTTTCTGTTGTTCCACCTGTTGAATGGATGGCAGAAAACAGCAGGGAAGAAAACAACAATACGTTTCGCATTCAAAACAATGCTGGGGCCAGTATGCCTGCCATTGTTGATGTGAATGGCTACTCTATACCTGTTAAAGGGACTCCTGGAAAGATAACTGCAGTCTTGACGATTCCTTTTGATGCGTTGGCTCCAGGAACAAACAAGTTGACCATTGCGTATGCCAATGGTAAAAAATTTAATGGCCAGCTGATCAATTGGAATGGTCAAAAGCCCATGGTGCTTGAAACGGTAGATCTCGGCGCTTTCTTCAATGATAAGGTAACGCAAATTTTCAAAAACAAATACCTCTCTCCAAGGCCTGTTGCCACTACCTTGCAGCTGCCCTGGCAGGGCATTGGAGACTGGCCTCATCCGCATGAGAACTTTGAAGTGAATGACAGCGGACTTCGAAGATTGGCAGGAAATAAAAATGAAATCCTGTTGCCCATGGGAATTCGTTTCAGCAGTCCGGGAGAAAAAAACAAAAACAATATTCTCTTTACTTCCCAGTGGGACAATTATCCTAAAATAGCAACGATACCCTTATCCGGCAGGGCTTCTCATGCTTATTTTCTAATGGGGGGATCTACCAACCCAATGCAGAGTCAATTGACCAATGGATTGATTATTGTGGAATATGAAAATGGAACATCAGACAGTTTGGTGTTGCGCAATCCTGAAAGCTGGTGGCCCATTGACCAGGATTATTATTCCGATGGATTTGCATTTGCACTGCAGCAGCCAAGGCCGATGCGGGTTCACCTGAAAACAGGAAAAATTGTTTCAGGTGAGGAGTCTAAGGCAAAATACAATGGCAAGAAAATTGATGGTGGTGCTGCCACAGTTCTTGATATGTTGATTGACCCTACAAAGGAGCTGAAAAGCCTGACGTTGAAAACCATCGCAAATGATGTGGTTATTGGATTGATGGGGGTTAGTCTGCTTCGATACTGATTTTTTGTACACGGATTTGCCTTGGCAACAGAAGCAATGATCTCCCTTGATGTTCACCACAAAAACCTGATCCAATGGATCAGGTTTGCCGGAAAGTTGTCTGATGAGAAAACAGTGTTAATTATTCTGGTAAGCAATCACCAAAATCCAGGTAGATTTTGGAGGGTTCGAAATTGACATTTTCACCGTTGGCACTAACTACAACAAAGAACTTCAGTGTTGCGGCAACTTCTCTTCCGCTTCCTTGTTCAGTAAGCAATACCCTGATTTTGAATTCTATCTTTTGGTGTTCATTATTGAACGAATAATGACCAGAAGCCGAGGCCTTGACATTTGCCTGGTATTTGTTTTCTGAAAAAAGGCCAACACCTGATAAGCCCTGGCTGCTGATGTCCAGGTCATACATGGCTTTGTTTTTGTTTTCAACAAAGGTGCCCCTTAGCAGCAGCCCACCAGTGAATTCAATGGGTTCGTCACAGACTGCAAGGATGGTCGAGCCATCGATTTTTATGTTCATGTGGTGTACGCCATTAATTTTCTTAACCGGGTTAAGGTCTTTGGGTACAGGATTGACAAAGGCAAATGATGAAATGGCTAATAAAAAGGAACTGAGGATCAATAGTGACTTTTTCATGTTGATTGAATTTTTGAATGTGATGATTGTACTTTCCGACCGTGCAAAACTAACTCCATGGGGCAGTCGGAATAAATGATCATTCTCAGTCAATCTTCAAATTGATATCCTGATTCTTCAATGATAATTGATTCATCAATCCCATGAATGTCATGCCCTGATTCATCTTTGTGCATTCCCCGATTGTTCCAATTGATAATTTTAGCTACATTCATCAAAACAAATACAATGAGAATATATTCAGCGTTCATTTTGATGATGGTTTTCTCCATCACCATCAATGCCCAAGAAAAAGTTGACATCAGCATGATGGCCAAGATCCGTGAAGAGGGTCTGGTAAAGTCTCAGGTCATGGACATTGCGCTTCATTTGACTGATTTGAATGGTAACCGCCTGGCCAATTCGCCAGGTTACACCAAGGCGGCCAATTATGCGAAAAACAAACTGACCGAATGGGGTGTTCAAAATGCAACCTTAGATCCATGGGGTGAGTTTGGCAAGGGATGGGAGCTGGAGAAAATGTATTTCGCCATGACAGCGCCTTATTATAAACCCATGATGGTCTATCCCAAAACCTGGACAAGGGGAACAAAGGGACTAAAATCTGCTGAAGTATTGCTGGTAGACATCAAGGACTCTCTTGCTGTGATGGCTTACAAGGGCAAACTCAAGGGCAAGATCATTTTGCCGGACATGTCTTATGATTATGTGCAAAGCTTTAAGGCCGATGCGCAACGTTATACCGATGAGCAGCTCACCAAAATGGCTGAAGCAAAAGGGGTTCCTGTCCAGCAGCAAAGACAGCCCCGCGATACTGCTGCCATGCGCCGGATGCGCGAACAAATGCAGAGAGGCGCTTTTGGTCCGATGCGCTTCCTGACCATGTTAAAGACCATGGCAGTAGAAGAAGGCGCCGTTGCCATGGTGAGCACATCATTGAGAAACCATGATGGTACTGTGTTTGCACAGGGTGGTGGAGCCTACAAGGGTGGAGATCCCGAAAACTTTTTGGACATGGCCATGGGTGTTGAAGATTACAATACCCTGTTGAGGATTGCAAAATCCGGAGCTGCTGTGAGAGTAGATACTGAGGTGAAAACCAAATTTTATACCGATGATCTGCAGGGATACAACGTTATTGCTGAAATTCCAGGAACCGATCCTGCATTGAAGGATGAAGTAGTCATGATTGGCGCCCACCTTGATTCCTGGCAGGCCGGTACAGGTGCTACAGACAATGCATCAGGTTCTGCCGTCATGATGGAAGTGATGCGCATTATGAAGACCTTGAATGTTCAGCCCCGCAGGACCATCCGCATCGGTCTCTGGAGTGCTGAAGAGCAGGGTTTGTTGGGCTCCCGTGGTTATGTGGCCAAGACCTTTGGTGGCAATGGCACGATTGCCAAAACCCCTGCACATGATAAGTTCTCAGCATATTACAATATTGACAATGGTACAGGAAAGATCAGGGGAATCTACCTGCAGGGCAATGAGGCCTGCAGGAATATTTTCGCTGCCTGGCTTGAACCTTTCAAAGACCTTGGTGCATCAACAGTGACCATCAGCAATACAGGCGGCACCGATCACCAGTCTTTTGATGCAGTAGGTTTGCCTGGCTTCCAGTTCATCCAGGATGAAATGGAATACGATACCAGAACCCACCACAGCAACATGGATGTGTATGACCACCTGTCTGCACCGGATTTGAAACAGATCGCTACCATTGTGGCTGCTTTTGTTTATAATTCCGCACAAAGGGACGCCAAGTTGCCCCGCAAAGATTAGCGTATCATTGATTTCAGTTTTTTAATTACTTTCATCCCCGTTACCCACCGTTTCGGGGATGAATCATTTAAAAAGATACCAATGAAAAGGCTTTTGCTCATTTGCTTTGTTGCGACAGTATTTTTTTCCTGCAAACAGGGCAGCCAGGATGTCGTTGATGCAAAGGTTTATTTTGCTCCGCAGGATTCCGGTATCCAGTCTGGCAATGTAAAATTTGTTGAGATTGAAAGTTTTGGCAAAAAATTCAAAGTATGGACCAAGCGGTTTGGCAACAATCCCAAAACAAGGATCCTGTTGTTGAATGGTGGACCTGGTGCCACACACGAATACTTTGAGTGTTTCGAAAATTTTCTTCCGCAGGAAGGCATTGAATTCATTTACTATGACCAGCTGGGTTGCGGCTTGTCTGACAACCCCAATGATACCGCTTATTGGGATCTGCCAAGGTTTGTAGAGGAAGTGGAGCAGGTGCGAAAGGCACTGGGATTGAACAAGGATAATTTTTACTTGCTGGGCCACAGCTGGGGAGGAATTCTGGCCATGCAATATGCATTGAAATACCAGGACCAGATGAAAGCACTGGTGATCTCCAACATGATGTCCAGTTGTCCGGACTATGGAAAATATGCCGATGAGGTGCTCGCCAAACAATTTGACAAGACCGTATTGGATAGCCTGATGGCCATGGAAGCAAGGAATGATTTTGCCAATCCCAGTTACATGGGCTTGCTGATCCCCAACTTTTACGAGAAACATATTTTAAGAAGGCCTTCCGCCCAATGGCCAGAGCCTGTTAGCCGTTCTTTGGGAAAAATGAACCAGTCTCTTTATGTTACCATGCAGGGCCCCAGCGAATTTGGCATTGCCGGTCGTTTGAGCAAATGGGATGTCAGCAAGGAGTTGAAAAACATCAACCTACCTACCTTGGTGGTTGGCGCCCAGCACGATACCATGGATCCAGAGCACATGAAATGGATGGCTTCTCAGTTCAAAAAAGGGACCTATCTCTATTGTGAAAACGGCAGCCACATGGCCATGTATGATGACCAGCAGACTTATTTTAAGGGGCTGATTGGATTTGTTCATTCAGTGGAAGGACAGAACTGATCACTTGCTTATATTGTGTACTAAATGGTGCACCATGCGATCCTTATTTTTATGTAGTGCTGTTTCTTTTTTGGTTTTCAGCTCGATCTTCGCGCAGGAAAAAAGCCTTCTACAGGTGCCTGGCCGGGCAAAGACCACAGTTGTCAATCCAGGCGGAGTTTCCATCTTGCCCAGCGGTCGGTATGTTGCGCCTGCTGGAAAGGTCAGCAGGATTACGCATGATCCTTTTGGCCTGACAATATCTCCTGATGGTTCAAAGGCTGTTTCCCTGCACAATGGTGTATTTACCATTTTTTACCTTGATAAGGATTCCATGGTCAGGGTTCCTGATTACAACAAGACAATTGCTTCTCCGTTTACAAAGGGGTCATTGCTGGGCGCTTCTTTTCACAAGGACAACCAAACTGTTTTTTTAAGTGGGGGTGACAATGGAACGGTGATTGCTTATGATTGTGTGAACCTCAGGGTAGTTGATACATTCAGTTTGGATGGCAAACTGGGCAATACGGTTTTTCAGGATAGTTTTACCTCTGATCTGATTTACAATGAAATGGGCAATGAATTGCTCGTGCTGGATCAGGCAAATTACCGTCTGGTCAGAATTGATTGCGCAACAAAACAAATCAAGGCTTCTATTCCCGTAGGGCGTCTTCCTTTTGGCTTGGCATTGAGTCCAGACAAGCGAACTGCAGTAGTGGCCAATGTGGGGATGTATGCCTATCCGATGATTGAGGGCATTACAAAAGAGAATTATGACAGCATGCTGATTTCGCGGCATCCTTATGCCCACAACAGCAAGGAGTCCATCAACGGCACTGTAGTTGAAGGAAAAAAGATTCCTGGGGTTGGGGATCCTAATGCACCGGAATCGATGAGTGTTTTTACTATTGATTTACAAAGCAATGTGGTTACTTCTAAATTGAAGACAGGATACCTGATCGGTCAGATGTTGGAAGATGCTGAAGTGATTGGAGGATCCAGTCCTAACAGCATCGCCATCAATGAACAATATGCATATGTAACAAATGCCACTAATGATAACATTGCAGTCATTGATTACAGAAAGGGTAAGATTGAGCGTCACATACAAATCAAAGTAGATCCGCTGCTTGACCGATACAGAGGACTGCTTCCCTTTGGTATCACCATTTCAAAAGATGGCTCAAGGCTCTATGTTGCCTTGCTTGGGTTCAATGCAGTTGCGGTTGTTGATACCAGAACCAATGCCACAGTGGGGCTGATTCCAACAGGCTGGGGCCCAACAAGGGTAAAGCTTTCCCCGGACGAAAAAGAAATGTACATCATCAGTTGCCGTGGATTGGGTGCCGGACCCAATGGCGGAAAAAATTTCAAGACTCCTGTTCAGGGTACATTTGTGGGCGACATTCAACTGGCAACATTTCAGCGCCTGGCCATGCCTGACCAGCAACAATTGCAGGCCTATACCAAAAACGTACTTGCTTTCACCTATGAAAAAGTAGAGCTGGTCAGGGATGATAATCCGATGCCGAACTACCCCGGTGAAAAAGCATCACCCATCAAACACATTGTTTATATCACCAAAGAGAACCGTACCTATGATGAAGTATTGGGTCAGCTAAAAACGGGTAATGGCGACTCAAGCATCGCGCGTTTTGGGCTTGGGGTAGATGTATATGCAAAACGGAAGTTGGAAAAGGGAAGTTCAATGGATAGCCTTGTCTTGACCAATGCCAACATAACACCCAATCACCACAAGGTTTCAACGCAGTTTGCCTATTCTGATAATTTCTATTGTGATAGTGACGCGTCCATCCACGGGCACCATTGGATGATGGGGGTGATTCCCAACGAGTGGGTTGAAGTCAATTCCAATACCAGCAAGACCGAAAAGTTTTTTTCTCCCGCACCTGGAAGAAGATTTCCCGGTTCAACGGGAAGCATGGATCCGGAAGATTTTGCTGAAACCGGAGGGCTCTGGGAGGCGTTGGCGCGAAAGGGTGTGCCCTTCTACAATTTTGGTGAAGCCAATGAAACAGCGCATGTGCGCGAGCAATGGTATGATACGGCAACTGGAGCTGCTCATGGGGTGATGGTACCCATGCAGGATGCATTGTTCAGCAGAACCAGTCAGAATTATGCGGGCTACAATACCAATATTCCTGACCAGTTCCGAATGAACCAGTTTGAACACGAGTTCACGAAAATGTGGTTGAAGGGAAAAGAGAAAATGCCATCATTGGTTACCGTTCAGATTCCCAATGACCATACTGCCTCTCCAAGACCGCAAGATGGTTATCCCTACACGCACAGTTATGTGGCAGACAATGATCTTGCTGTTGGAAGAATCTTGCATTTTCTTTCCAGGACTCCCTACTGGAAGAACATGCTGGTGGTAGTTACTGAAGATGATCCGCAGGGCGGTGTAGACCATGTTGATGCACACAGAAGCATACTCATGCTGGCCGGTCCTTATGTCAAGCGGAATTATGTATCACATACCCATGCCAACTTTGGTTCAATCCTCAAGATGATTTACAATCTCCTGGCTGTGCCATATGTTAACCAGTATGATGTAACAGCCTCCTCTTTGCATGACTTTTTTACCAGCAAGCCAGACCTGACGCCCTATACACTTGAGTTTCCGGACAAGCGTGTTTTTGATGCATCCAAAGCCATGAAGCGTTACAAGAGGGATATTGATTGGCGAAAAGTAATCCAGGGACCAGACATGGATGATGAGGATGATCAGCGAGAAAAGCATTATAAAAAAGAAAATGACTAGCATGATGAAAACTATGACATCTGTCTTTGCACTATTATTTTTTAGTCATTTTGCAATGCCTGTATTTTCACAAGACAAAACAGATTCCATCGCCTCCATGGATGAGGTGACGGTAACGGCAACCAGGCGTTCAACGCAGTCGTCAAAATTACCTTATTCAATTGCCGTTCTTTCTCGTGAGGATGCATCCAGGCAGTTGTCACGAACTGTTCCAGAATCGCTCACCGGCATACCGGGAGTCTTTATTCAAAAAACAAATCACGCGGGCGGTTCTCCCTTTTTGCGGGGCCTGACAGGCAATCAGACACTGATTTTGGTCGATGGCATACGTTTGAACAATTCAATTTTCAGGTATGGCCCCAATCAATACATGACACTCATTGATCCCTTTATTGTTGAAAAAGTTGAAGTGGTTAAAGGGACAGGATCTGTACAATACGGAAGTGATGCGATGACAGGGGTGATCAATATCCAGACTACCGCACTGGCTTTAAGGGAAAAGCCACAATGGAGTGAAAAGGCTTTGTTGCGCCTGACTGAATCGGGAATGGAATTTTCTTTCAGGCCTGAACTGAAATATGAAGGAAGGAAATTTGCTTTTGTACTTGGTGCAAGCAACAAGAAATTTGGTGACCTGAAAGGAGGAGATAGTACTGGTTTTCAGGTACCCTCTGGTTACGCAGAAAAATCTTTTGACTTCAAATGGATGAGTGATCTTGGAAAAGGATGGCAATTGACCGGGGCCTATCAATGGCTTCAGCAAACGGATGTTCCGGTATATCACCGGTACAAGCTGGAAAATTTTGCCCTCAATACTTCAGATCCGATTGGCAGGGGATTGGGTTATCTGCAGTTGAAAAAAACGTTTACATCAAATCATTTCAGGTCCTTGGATATTTTTGTGGCCCATCAAAGAATAGCTGAATCAAGGTTTTTAAGAAGAAAGAACAGTAGCGTTACCCGATTTGAAAGCGACAGGATTTCGACAGTATCAGCAGGAATCGATTTGTCTCATTACTTCAATGCACATTGGAATGCCAACACTGGCATTGAACTCAATGCTGACGAGGTGCAAAGCGAAAGAAAGGACAATAACGCTGCAACAGGTGTGAATACTGTACTGCGTGGACTCTACCCAGATGGAGCGCGTTATGCAAACGTTTCAGCATATACATTGCACCATTTTCAGTTTGGAAAATTGCAAATGGAGGCAGGCATGCGCTACAACCGTTACACTGCAACGATTAATGAGGCTACCCTTGGAAAGGTAAGCCTCAGGCCGGATGCACTTGTTTTTCAGGGAGGGGCAACTTATGAATTGCTTAAGGCTCTTCATCTGTATGCCAACATCAGCGATGGTTTCAGGGCTCCCAACATTGATGATCTGGGAACACTAGGCATTGTCGATTTCCGGTATGAAGTTCCTGCTTATGCACTCAAGCCAGAGCGTTCCGTGAACAATGAACTTGGAATAAAATACCTGAGGAGCAAACTGAGCGGATCCTTTTCCATTTTTCGGACAACCCTCTACAACCTGATTACAAGGGTCAAGACTGCTGAGAGGATCAGTGGGTATGATGTTTATATCAAGGAAAATGTAGACAAGGGATTCATTCGCGGATGGGAAGCACAGATAGCGTACAAGCCGATGAAATGGCTCAGAACCCAGATCTCTGCCACTAATTTGTACGGGCAGAGTATAACCAAAAACCAGCCACTCAGGAGAATTCCGCCTTTCAATGCGAGAATGAGTGCGGAGTACCTGATGAATCAGGTTGTTGCAGGCATTTCATTTGACCATGCCTCACCGCAAAGGCGTCTCGAGGCTGGAGATAAATCAGACAACCGCATCCCCGCAGGAGGAACACCCGGTTTCAATCTGCTGAACATGCATATGGCTTACCAGGCAAACAGCCTCTCGTTCCGGGTATACCTGAACAATGTTTTCAATGTTGATTACAGGACCCATGGATCGGGTATCAATGGTATGGGGCGATCCATTTCCGCCATGATGGTCGTATCTTTAAAACAATAAACGCGCGCAACAAAACCATAGCATGATCAAACAATTTTTTACAACAGCGCTTGTTCTTTTGATGTTTGT
>JBIJAE010000129.1:0-5270 GCA_044345895.1 Chitinophagaceae bacterium | reverse complement strand
TTTGTTTCAACATCAGCCCAAAAAATGGCTGTGCCCATTACTTTGCCCAATGGATGGAAATTGAGCCCTGCCGGTAAGTCTTTTGGATTGGGTGATCTTCCGTTGAACATGGCATTGAACAAATCCGGGAAATACCTTGCCGTCACCAACAATGGGCAAAGTACACAAAGCATTCAATTGATCGATGTGAAGGCCGAAAAGGTGATTGATTCTGTTGATATTCAGAAATCATGGTATGGTATTGAATTCACTTCGGATGAACGATTTATCTACGTTTCAGGTGGACATGATAACCAGATTTTGAAGTATGACATTACTGGTGGAAAATTAAAACTGGTTGATAAGATCTCCTTGGGAAAGCCCTGGCCCAACCGCATCGGACCTGCCGGACTCACCATTGATGATTCACGGAACATGATCTATGTTGTTACACGTGAGGACAAACAATTGTACATGGTTGATCTTGGTACCCAAAAAACAGTCGGTCAGTTTGGATTGGATGCAGAGGCATACGACTGCAAATTGAGCAAGGATAGAAAAGAATTGTTTGTCACCTGTTGGGGCTGTGACAAGGTATTGGTATTTGATCTTGTCAACAAACGTTGGAAGGCGCCCATTACCGTTGGGGATAATCCCAATGAAATGTTGCTTTCTGCTGATGGTAAATTGCTTTATGTCTGCAATGCCAATGACAACAGTGTATCCGTGGTTGATATCAAAAACAAGATTGTCATTGAAACATTGGATGCTGCCCTTTATCCAAATGCTCCCAGTGGTTCAACCACCAACAGCCTGGCCATTGATCCTGTTGCAAAAAGATTGTACATCGCCAATGCTGATAACAATTGTTTGGCAGTTTTTGATATTGCTGAAAAAGGAAAAAGTATTGCAAAAGGCTTTATTCCGGTTGGTTGGTATCCTACAACGGTGAGGTACATTAATGGCAAACTATGGGTGGCCAATGGAAAGGGGATGACATCAATGGCCAATCCTTTTGGTCCTTCCCCCATCAGGAAAAAAGAGGATGTGATCCATCATGGTTTCGAGGTTAAGGATGCGTCTCAGGTTGAATACATTGGGGGATTGTTCAAGGGGTCCATGAGCATTATCCCATCACCCAAGCAACCAGAATTGGACGTATATTCTGCGGCGGTTTACAGAAATTCTCCTTACTCGATCAGGAAGTCCGAAGTTGCAGATAGCCTGGCTCCAGGATTTCCTGTTCCTGTGAAAGCAGGACAGCGATCTCCCATCAAACATGTATTTTATGTGATCAAGGAAAACCGGACCTATGATCAGGTATTGTCTGATGTAAAGGGAGGAAATGGAGATACCTCCCTGTTGTTGTTTGGGGAAAAAATCACTCCGAACCAGCATGCCCTGGCCAAGGAATTCGTACTGCTGGACAATTTTTTTGTGAATGCAGAGGTCAGTGCTGACGGACACAACTGGAGCATGGGTGGTTATGCAACAGATTACCTAGAGAAGACCTGGCCCTCGAGCTATGGCAGCCGTGGTGGTACCTATGGCGGAGAAGGTGAGCGTGAAATTGCCAACAATAAAGGTGGTTTTATCTGGAACAACTGCTTTCGCTATGGTGTCAGTTTCAGGAGTTATGGTGAGTTCATGAGCAATGGTAATCCTACTGTTCCGATTCTCAAAGGAAACAACTGCAGTTATTTCCCAGAATACAACATGAATATCCGTGACACCTCAAGGGTTAATTTATGGAAGCGCGATTTTGATTCATTGCTTGCGATTAACCGAGTACCCCAGTTCAATACCATTCGACTGGGAAATGATCATACAGAGGGTGTTCGTTTGGGAAGACCTTCTCCCTATGCGCATGTAGCTGATAATGACCTTGCTGTTGGAATGTTGATTGAAGCATTATCAAAGAGTTCCATCTGGAATGAAACCGCTGTTTTTATCCTGGAAGACGATGCCCAGAATGGAGCTGACCATGTTGATGCCCACAGGAGCCCTGTATATCTTGCTGGAGGGTTTGTAAAGCGAGGTTACATCGACCATACTCCGTATACAACCACCTCTGTTCTGAGAACAATGGAATTGATTCTTGGTATGGGACCTATGTCTCAGTATGATGCAGCAGCAACACCCATGTGGCGTTGTTTTGATTCATCCGCGAAGGCATTTCCATTTAAAGCGATCATACCTGGGGTTAGCCTCAATGAGAAAAGCACAGCCATCAACCAGTGGCAAAAAAAATCCGAGCAATTCAACTTTGCAAGAGAGGACAGCAACAATGATATTGAATTTAACCGGGTATTGTGGCATGGCATAAAAGGGGATATTCCTTTTCCGGGCCCTCGCCGTGCTGGCTTCCTCATGGTTAATACCATGGATGATGATGACGATTAGTGTATAAAAAATCATGATGCAGATGAAAAAGCCACTTCTTTTTTTCCTCCTTTTGGCAGGTCAGTCTATGGCCTTTGCACAACAATCAAAGCCAAACATTGTCTTCATCATGGCCGATGATCTTGGCTTTTCTGATATTGGTGCCTATGGTTCTGAAATTGCAACACCTCATTTGGATAGCCTTGCCGGCACTGGTGTCAGGCTCAAGCAGTTTTACAATACCGGGCGTTGCTGTCCTTCCAGGGCTTCTTTGTTGACAGGGATGTATTCACACAATACCGGGATGGGTTACATGAATGGATTTGATCAAGGTACTCCCGGTTACAGAGGAGATTTGAGCAGAAATACCATGACCATTGCTGAGGCCTTGAAAGGGGCTGGTTACGCAAGTTATATGTCAGGGAAATGGCATGTTGCCACGGATACCAAACCCAAGGGGCCACAAGACAACTGGCCAAGGCAACGTGGTTTTGATCGGTATTTTGGTACATTGATTGGATCCGGTAGTTTTTATACACCCAAGTCTCTGACATCTGACAATACGCCTGTTAAGCCCAAAAAAGATTTCTACCTGACAGATGCCATTGCTGATTCTGCTGCAGTGTTCATCAATGGTCATGCTGCGAATCGGGCCAATGATCCGTTTTTTTTATATGTGGCTTTCACGGCTCCGCATTGGCCGCTTCATGCAAAAGAAAAAGACATCATGAAGTACATGCAATTGTACGAAAAAGGCTGGGATGAGTTGAGGGATAAGCGGTACAAAAAGCAATTGCAGCTGGGGGTCATTGACAAATCTTATCCATTGAGTGATCGTCACGATAGTATTCCTGCATGGAAAGACATTCCTGTGGCCGATAGGGATGTCTGGATCAAACGAATGGCCATTTATGCAGCCCAGGTTGATTGCATGGATCAGGGCATTGGAAGAATCATGCAGGCCTTGAAAAAAAACGAATTTGCTGAAAATACCATGGTTGTTTTCATGGCCGATAATGGAGGCTGTGCTGAGTACCTGAGTACCATGGACACTGCGCTGTCTGCACTTGGAACCGATTCAAGCTATGAGAGTTACCGGGGAAACTGGGCGAACCTAAGCAATACACCCTTCAGGCTTTTCAAGACCAGGCTGCATGAGGGAGGAATCCATACGCCATTTATTGTAAGCTGGCCAGGGCATACGGCCAGGCAGGGAACTGTAGTTGATAATGCCCCATCCCATATCATCGATCTGATGCCAACTTTCCTGGACGCGGCTGGTGCTAAGTACCCTAATGTTTACAATAACCAACCAACAAAGCCTTTGAACGGCGTGAGTTTGCTTGCTGTTTTCAAAGGGCAAAACATCGCCAACCGAACATTGTACTGGGAGCACCAGGCCAACAGGGCCATTCGCGTGGATGACTGGAAACTGGTGTCCATGAGTACTGAAGAGCCCCCATACATTACCCCCTGGGAATTGTACAATCTCAAGGCAGACAAAACAGAGCGGATCAACCTGGCCCTCAAGTTTCCTGAGAAAGTAAAGGAACTGGAGGCAGCATGGAACAAGTGGGCCAGTGAAAACAATGTTTTTCCGCTCAATGGCAAAGATTTGAAGATGCGTGGCCTTGAATTCAAAAGAAACTAGCGGGTTTAAACTGCCATCCAATTGTTTGAATGGGCCAAATCGTCAATACGAATTGCTTACCTTAGAGGCATAAATATTCCTATATGCTTCATATGCTGCGCACCAACAAATTCCTGGTTTTTCTCCTGTCTTTTTTGATTGTACTGGCCACGGATCTTTCCGCCCAAAAAAAAGGAGCCAAATTGCCTGAGGTTCCTGCTGCTCCAACCGTTGACCTTGAATCCTATTTCAAGCCAGTCTTGTGGCGCAACCTGGGCCATACAAGGGGTGGCAGATCCGTTACTGCCACTGGCATAAAAGGGAACAACCAAACCTATTACATGGGAACCACCGGCGGTGGTGTCTGGAAAACGGAAGATGCTGGCCAGAGCTGGAAAAATATTTCTGATGGATATTTCAAAACCGGATCAGTAGGCGCAGTTGCCGTTGCTGCATCGGACGCCAATGTTGTTTATGTGGGGATGGGCGAGCACGCTCCCCGTGGTGTAATGACTTCTTACGGTGATGGTGTTTACCGTTCTACTGATGCTGGAAAGACCTGGAAACACCTGGGTTTGGAACTCACGCGCCATATTGCCAATATCAGGATTCATCCCACAAATCCTGATGTAGCCTATGTTGCGGCCCAGGGGGCTTTGCACGGACCTTCTAAAGAGAGAGGAATTTACAAAACCGAAGACGGTGGCAAAACATGGAAGCATTTGCTTTATGTGGATGAGAATACAGGATGTGCTGATTTGAACATGGACATGAGCAATCCGAGGATTTTATATGCTGCCATGTGGGATCACCGCCGTTTGCCATGGGCTGTACAAAGTGGTGGCAAAGGATCTGGCTTGTACAAGAGTACAGATGGCGGAGAAACCTGGGAGAAAATTCAAAATGGTTTGCCCAAGGAGTTGGGTAAAATGAGCGTCTCCGTTTCATTGTCCAATCCGAACAAGGTCTATGCACTTGTTGAGAGTGATACACAGAAAGAGCAGGGTGGACTTTTCGTTTCAAACGATGCAGGATCCAACTGGACAAGGATCAGCAAGGATCATCGGCTGATATCCCGTGCCTGGTATTATATTGAAGTATTTGCCGATCCTGTGAATGAAAATACAGTATACGTTTTGGGAGCAGCAGGATTGAAATCTGAAGATGGTGGAAAGTCCTGGAAAAACATCAATGGTACCCATGGTGATTATCACCAGCTCTGGATCAATCCTGAGAACAACCAGAACATGGTCATTGCCAATGATGGTGGTGCTGCCAT
>JBIJAE010000211.1:0-3514 GCA_044345895.1 Chitinophagaceae bacterium | reverse complement strand
TGTCCATAGCGGATCAGGGCAGGGGTTTCAATTTCCCAAACACCAAACGTTCCGCGGCCTTGCATGACAATCATACCATATGCGGCACTGTCTTTTATGGTTACAGTCTGCCCAGGCATAACAGTCAGTTCTTTTGCACCAAAGGCTTCTGATTTGTAGCAGATCCAGTTTTCAACATAGCCGTTGGCTTTCATTTCCTCCAGGTCATGAACAGGCCTGGGTGCCATGAAGCGGTTGGCCATGGTATTAGGGTCAACGTTGAGTTCCCAATCCAGTACATCCATCAGGGCATCATAATCTCCAATGCTTTCTTTGGGTGTGCCATTCCAGAGCAATTCTTCTGGTATGATGGCCTCGTTTACCAATGATTGGTACATGGCAAAAACATCCGATGCTTTCTGTGGCTCATAGGTACACATGCTGCCCGGTGCATGCAACAATCCTGGAGGAACATCCCATCCGGTACCGGGTTCAAGGCGATAGGCCTGAGAATAGTTTGTGAGCTTGTTGTCACCTTTGGTGAAGTTGATCAGGCATTCTTTGATGACTTCTTTGGGTGTGCCTGGTGCAATGCCGATAAATGTATATGGAAAATCTCCTCCGTGGTTGTTCAACTGAGGAGGAAAATAATAGGCTTCTGGTTTTCCTTTTTGTCCGATCAGTGCAGCTTTTTCATCGTTGTGGTGAACGTGATGGGGGAGTGGTCCCATGTTGTCAAAAAACTTGGAATACATGGGCCAGCTTTGGTATTCATTCCAGAGCCTGTCTCCGATGAGCTCACCTTTCAATTCATCTACTGCATCTTTCAGAAGAATCTGATGAGTAGTTCCGCCTTCCTGGTAAACCACAGGACTCAGTCCTTCATTTTCACCTGTCAAAGGGCCATTTTTTGCGGGCGTGGTAGAGGAAAGCCAGCGCTCATCAATGCCGCCTCTTTCTCCTCCAAGGATATAGTAATCATCTGGATGCAATTTGATCCTTCTTCCAGGTACACAAAAAGACCTGGGTACCCAGGTTGGTGCTAATCGAAGAATTCCTTTGCCTTGTTCCAGCGCTTTTTTTGCAATGCTTTGTTGTTCCATATCGGCTTGTGTTAGGGTTAAATAATTATTGAAATAGTTGATTGATGTTTTGATTTCCTTGAATGGCTTGAAAGGAAAGGTTATACTGGATGCGTTCGCCTGGAGCGATGAAAATCAGGGTTTCATTTTCCCTGGCTTTGGATTGCCCAATGGGCGGGTGTGAGCCGGGCTCAAGACCGGTAACATACTCACCTTTTCCCCAATGTTGCCAATTGGTCATCCAGGGCAATTCTTGTTTGTTGAATTGAATGGCCACAGCCAGTTCCAGTGCAGGATTGTGGATGCCACAAATGCATTGGCTATCTCCATTTGCTTCTATGTCAACAATGGCTACTTCTTCACCATTCCCGCTGTGGTTGGTCAAGGTGTCAGGGCAGGTTTTAAAGGCTTCTCCATTGGGAAAATCATTTCCATCACGGGTAACCATTTTTCCTTTCCATATCAATTGGCTTCCCTTGTCTGCCAGGGGCCAACCGAAATTGCAATGGTATAGAATCATGTGTGGCGCCGGGGTATTTCCCCTGTTGGAAATTTCATCATGGATGTGGAATCCAGGTACTCCCAGTGTGGCAGAAATGGTTCTTCTGAGTTCCAGTGCCGGGCCAAAAATTTTTGATTCCCTGATGATGCCGGTGATGCTCATGTTCATGTTTCCATTTGCTGGATCTGGCTGAACAATGGAGACAATTTCTGCTGGGATGTTGCTGATGTTGCCGTGCACTCCTCTTTCACCAAATGCATCTTTTTCTGGACCGCCTACATGGGATAGTCCACAGGTAGTCACAAGGCCGCCGCCAAAAGTTCTGAGCCAGTCCAAACCCTTGTCGGAAAAAGGTTGTGGTGGCGGAAAACCAGCGTGGTTTAGCCAGGAAAGGTTGTATTGATTGTAAGCGGCATCGGCGATGTCCATTGCCCTATCCAATAAAACTTTAAACCGAAGTCCTGCTCCAGTATTGATCCAGGCAACGCGCATACCCCTGCTGATGCCATTGTCAAGCACGGCCGTTTCAATACCCCCCACTTGGGATACATTTCCAACCTTATCACTCCAAATTTGATGTTGAGGCATCGTTCTGTTTATTTGGTTGGCGCGTAAACAGGGTGCAGCGGGTTGCCACCAGATTTCAAATAGGCCATCAGGTCTTTGAGCTCATCGGGGTTCAGTCCGTTGATCATGCCTGGTAACATAGGAGAAACCTCAGATACGCGGGTTCTTACCACATTCTTCTTCAAAACCTCCTTGATGGTTTGTGTGTCAAATGGGTTTTGTGAAATATAGTATTTGTCCTTGTCCTGTCTGATAAGTCTTCCCATGAGTGAGCCTCCTGTTTTGAGGTAGAAAACAGTTGAACCATATTGGTCTGAAATGGTCTTGCTGGGGGAGATGATGGCCTCAAGCATGTCTTTGTTCGAGAAGCGGTTTCCCAACTGGGTAAGGTCTGGTCCTGCAATACCACCTTCACCCCTGACCTGATGACAGGTGCGACAAAGAGAAGCGGCAAACATGGCCTTGCCTTGCTCAAAATTTCTTGTTCCATTGGCACTGTCTACTACCGCCAATGCATCAGCCAGTTTCCAGCCACGCCCCGGACCTTTTGGCCTTACAGGCCCAATGTCTAATCCTTTTCTGGCAAGGCTTACGAGCGAATCACCAGAGATCCTGTTGTATTTTGCAAAACTTTCTTTTGGATGATTTTCCAACGCATTTTTGCGTGCTTTATCGATAAAGCCAACATAACAAACACCACCTTTGTAACCGAAAGCGGTATAATACCATTGGAAATATTTGTTTCTCAGCTCATCTGTCCATCCATTCTTGGTTTGGCTCAAAACATTTGCGTACCAGGTCTGTGTAAGAGGAGGCATTTTGGACAGCATGCCTGCAATGTCCATTCCGTATTGTGGGTTGCGAAGGATCAGGTCTGATGATTCAGAAACTGTTTTTTGTGCATCCATGTCATCTTTCGCAACGGCCAAAAGCGCCATTGTTTTTTCAACAGCCTGCGGTGCATCTACATATACCAACAGCTTGCTGAGTTCCTTGTTGAGGTCATTGGTAGCAGCAGGAAAAATAGGATTCAGCAACTTGGCTACAGCCTCTTTTTCAGCAGCATCTGGGGCTCCCATACGTGTAAATACGAGTTCAATGGCACGCATCAAATCCAGTTGTTGGCTTGCGGTGAGCAAGGATAGGTTCACAGTTGTGAGTGCTGAGAGCAGCGGCTTTTTCACTTTCGCATCACCTCGCCTGGCCAATCCGATGGCTGCGTTGGTAAGAATGACCGGATCTTTTTCATTGATTGTTTTGTCAGTCCATTCGTTGAGTGGTTGTGCTTCAATGGCAATGCGTGCAGCATAGCGGATGAAACGATCCTTGTCCTTCAAATATGGCCAGGCCACATTCACGGCACCTGCTGTTGGTTTTCCGTGGT
>JBIJAE010000212.1:0-3514 GCA_044345895.1 Chitinophagaceae bacterium | reverse complement strand
TCAGGTTTTCACCAGTTACACCTTTGATACGGGCTGCTTCTTCAAATGTTTTGCGGAACTGACGCTCCAAAAGACCGTAAGTGTATTTTGCCTTCTGCTTTTCCTTCAGCTGGATAGAGTACTCACTTGGCGCCTTGCGCTTGCGTGATGCACCGTGCTGACCAGGAGGAACACTGTTTTTGTCTAGATACTTGCCATTTCCGAGGATCGGTTCACCGAACTTCCTGCAGATTTTTGTTTTGGGACCTGTGTAACGTGCCATTGTAATTTGTTTTGATTTTTTAAGAAATGACAGAGGATTATTAAAAAATCATAAAACTGAATCTCCTGCCCTGTTATAGTTGTTAATTATACGCGACGCTTCTTTGGAGGACGGCAACCATTGTGTGGAAGTGGGGTAATGTCCTTGATCATTACAACCTCGATACCGGAATTGGCAAGCGCGCGAATGGCACCTTCCCTACCTGCACCTGGTCCTTTTACATATACATCAACCCTCTTCAAGCCTGCCTCAAGTGCTA
This sequence comes from Chitinophagaceae bacterium, assembly GCA_044345895.1. GTDB lineage: Bacteria > Bacteroidota > Bacteroidia > Chitinophagales > Chitinophagaceae > Pollutibacter. Next base: position 2,993 of record JBIJAE010000212.1, on the reverse strand, counting down.
CACGTGAAGCATCTTGTGCGGCCATTTGGGCTGCATATGGAGTATTTTTCTTTGAACCCCTGAAACCCATTTTACCAGCGCTGCTCCAGGAAATTACCTGTCCTGCCTTGTTGGTCAAACTGATGATGAGGTTGTTGAAGGTGGCGTTGATGTGAGCATCTCCGAAACTGTCAACTTTTACCACTCTTTTCTTAGCAGCCGCTTTGGCGCTGTTTTGTTGTGCTTTTGCCATAATTTTTTAAAATAGGTACTCAAAAAAAATCAGTCTTTTCAGACCCTGTTCAACCCTCGATTGCACCCGACTTCCGGCGATGAACAGCAAAATGATGGTGCAGGATATAATGAGAGAAAAGCGGCATAGCCACTTTTCTGTTTCATTTATTTCTTGGCGGCCTTTTTCTTGCCAGCAACCGTCTTACGCTTACCCTTTCTAGTACGGGCATTTGTTTTGGTACGCTGACCCCTTACAGGAAGTCCCTTACGGTGACGAAGACCACGGTAACAAGCGATATCAAGCAAACGCTTGATAGACATTTGTGTTTCAGAACGCAGTTGACCTTCAACCTTGAACTCATTGGTGATGATGGTCCTGATCGCATTCAGTTCATCGTCATCCCACTGGTTTACTTTTTTATTTACGTCAATTCCTGCCTTTCCTAAAATGTACTGGGCAGTTGACACTCCGATACCATAGATGTAAGTGAGACCAATTTCTCCCCTTTTGTTCTTTGGCAAATCAATACCTGCGATACGGGCCATAGATGTTTATTGTATTTGTTCGATTGAATGATTGAGTAAAGATTAACCCTGACGTTGCTTGTAACGTGGGTTTTTCTTGTTGATCACATAGAGTTTACCTTTCCTGCGGACAATTTTGCAATCCGCACTGCGCTTCTTAATGGATGCTCTTACTTTCATATCTCTGGTTTGGGCTCCTTGGAGCGGTTTTTATTTATACCTGAAAATGATTCTACCCCTTGTCAAGTCGTATGGACTCATCTCAACCCCAACCCTGTCACCGGGAAGAATACGGATGTAGTGCATCCTCATCTTGCCAGAAATGGTTGCCAATATCTCATGCCCATTTTCTAACTTCACCTTGAACATAGCATTGCTTAGCGCCTCTATGATGTTACCGTCCTGTTTAATGAGTGCTTGTTTTGCCATGGTTTTTGGGAGCGCAAAGATAAGATAATCAACGGAATTAGTAAAAAAACTTTAAGATATTTTAACGAAAGGTCAAATTCCCTGCTTTATCACGGCTTTGTCGGCTGGAAACAAAAATAAGAAAAAAATGCAACTATCTGATAGTCAATGATATGAAAAAAATTCTCTTGCTTTCTGATACACATGGCTACATGGATGAACGGTTCCTTCCCCACCTCAAAGGGGCAGACGAAATATGGCATGCCGGAGACATTGGCGAAGGGGGTATCCTTGAACAATTGGCTAGCTACGCTCCTGTCAAAGCTGTTTATGGAAACATTGACGGTCATCCGCTGAGGCATGAACTTCCGGAATGGCTGGAGTGGGAAACAGAAGAGGTGAAAGTGCTGATGACCCACATCGGAGGAAGACCTCCCAAATTTGTTGGAACGGTGAAAGAAAGGATTGCCCATTCAAAACCTACGATTTTTGTCTGCGGACATTCCCATATCCTGCTGGTTCAGTTTTATGCCGGATTGAACTGTCTTCACCTCAATCCTGGCGCAGCTGGTAAAACAGGATGGCACAAGGTACAAACCCTGCTGAAATTCTGCATTGATGGAAACGACATCAAACAGATGGAAGTGGTGGAGCTGAAAAGAATACCCTCAAAATAAGGAACCCTTACATACCAGGGAACCAGGGGCGGCCAATTTCCCTGAATGGCCAGGGCACGGCTACCAAAATCAATAACAATGCCAAAATGAAATAACGGAAAGCCTTTTTGTACTTTTCTTCATCAGTTACGCTTTTCTTGGCCATTCCATGACCAAGTGTAATCAACACAATGGCCAAAATCATGGAGACAGGATGTTCCACCTGAAAAAACCTTGTTGCAGGATTTTTCATCACGTCTGAAAAAGATGCATTGCCGCTTGTAAAGATTCCCATGCGGCCAATGGTCCATTGGTAAATCCCGAGAAGCAAAGTAATGTGTCCGGCAATCATGGTCATCAACCAAACCTTCTTGTCTCCTGCAGCGAATGCTTTCTGCCCCTTCCATCCTGAGAAACTTTTGTAGATGGAGACCAAAAGAAGAACGAGAATAACCCAGCGCAAGAGGTTATGCAAATGAAGAAGGCCTGTTTCCATGATTGTTGTTTTTGTGCCTTTCAAAAGTAAAGGAAGCATTCCAATAAAATGAAATCGGACTAAAAAAAAATCATCACCCTTTCTGTTTAACTTGCAGCATGGCTGCATTAGAATTCAAATTGGAGAAAAAAGACCCTTCCTCCCAGGCAAGGGCAGGAACCATCACTACAGACTATGGCGTGATCCAAACACCCATTTTCATGCCGGTTGGAACTGCTGGCACAGTAAAGGCAGTCTCTCAACATCAATTGAAATCAGACGTGCAGGCCCAGATCATCCTGGGCAATACTTATCACCTCTACCTGCGCCCAGGATTGGAAGTATTGCAATCAGCAGGTGGTTTGCATCAATTCAATGGATGGGACAGGCCAATACTCACTGACAGTGGTGGCTACCAGGTATTTTCATTGGCAGCCAACAGAAAAATCAGCGAAGAGGGTGTTGTGTTCCAAAGCCATATTGATGGCTCCAAGCATTTGTTCAGCCCAGAAAAAGCGATTGAAATTCAGCGGGTCATCGGAGGTGACATCATCATGGCTTTTGATGAATGCCCACCCTACCCCAGCGAATACAAATATGTCAAAAATTCAATGGAATTGACCCACCGTTGGTTGGACAGGTGTTTCGCCCACATGAACAATACAGACTCCTTGTATGGGCACACCCAGAACCTTTTCCCCATTGTGCAGGGCGGA
>JBIJAE010000210.1:0-3516 GCA_044345895.1 Chitinophagaceae bacterium | reverse complement strand
CGAAGAAGACCGTTTTGATATCTGGTTTTCACAGATCAAGGAAGTCCTGGGAAGTGAGGACATCAGTTCTATTGATTTTCTGCACGATTTTAAAACCTCTTTTCTTTCCGAAGAGATTTACGTTTATACCCCCAAGGGAGATGTCAAGATGCTTCCTGTAGGGTCCACAGCACTTGATTTTGCTTTTTCTATTCACTCTGCCATTGGTTCCAAATGCATTGGTGCCAAAGTGAACCACAAGCTGGTTCCCATCAGCCATAAATTGCGCAGTGGCGACCAGCTCGAAGTAATTACTTCCAACAAACAAAAGCCCACTGAAGATTGGCTCTCGATGGTCGTAACGGCCAAGGCCAGGAACAGGATCAAGGATGCGCTAAAGGAAGAGAAAAGAAAGGTTTCAGAAGATGGAAAATATTTTGCAGAGAAAAAATTGTTGGCCATCGGCGCTACCATGACCCATCACAACCTCGAAGAGCTGGCTGCATTTTATAAACTCCCTTCAGTACTCGACCTTTTTTACCAGATTGCCATCAAGAAAATCAACCTCAAAGAGCTCAGCGAGTTCATGGTAAGGGGGGACAAGCTTGAACTGATTCGCATCAAAAAGCCTGAGTCAGAAAAAGCAGAACAACTTCCATCAAAACATGATGTCAAGAAAGATACTGAGCTGATTATTTTTGGAGAGAGCAGTGACAGGATTGTATATACCCTTGCCAATTGTTGTAAACCCATCCCCGGAGATGATGTGTTTGGGTTTGTTTCCACCGGAAAAGGGCTGATCATTCACAGGATCAATTGCCCCAATGCCACCAGGTTGCTGTCCAGCTTTGGGCACAGGATCGTGAAGACCAAATGGGCCAAAAACAAAGAGATATCCTTCCTTACAGGTCTGAAGATTACCGGTTTGGACGACGTGGGTGTTATCCACAAGATTACCAACCTGATTTCGGGTGAGCTGCGCATCAACATCAGCGCCATCACTGTGGAGGCCAAGGAAGGCATCTTTGAAGGCAACATCAGGCTTTACGTTCACGACAAGGATGAGCTGGACATGCTTTTTGTCAAGCTCAGGGAACTGCCAGGAATCCAGTCAGTACTGCGTTACGACGTTGATGTGTAAATGAGGATATTTATTTTTCCGCCTTTTGCTTCATTCTACTAAATTTGCCACTTAACAGCTAAACAATTTTATGGTTGATGTACTACTAGGCCTGCAATGGGGCGACGAAGGAAAAGGGAAGATTGTAGATTATTTTGCACCAAAGTATGACATCATCGCCAGGTTTCAGGGCGGTCCCAACGCTGGTCATACCTTGTATGTAAATGGTCAGAAAGTGGTACTGCACCAGATTCCTTCGGGAATTTTTCACGAAAATACCACCAACCTGATTGGCAATGGGGTTGTGCTCGATGCCGTTACATTGAAAAAGGAATATGACAAGGTAGCCGCGTTTGGAATTGATGGCAGAAAGCATCTCTATGTTGCCGAGAGGACACATTTGATCCTGCCTTCCCACAGGGCCCTGGACAAGGCTTCAGAGCTTTCAAAAGGAAATGAGAAGATCGGTTCCACCCTGAAAGGCATAGGCCCTGCATACATGGACAAAACAGGCAGGAACGGTTTGAGGGTAGGAGATTTGCTCGACAAGAACTTTACAACCCAGTACATCAAACTCAGGATGAAGCACCAGCGATTGTTGGATTCTTTTGGGTTCAATGAAGACATCAGTGAGTGGGAAGAAGAATTTTTCGAGGCCATTGAATTCATGCGCAGCCTGAAGATTGTCAATGGTGAATATTTCATCAACGAAAAAATCAGGGAAGGAAAAAAAGTATTGGCAGAAGGTGCCCAGGGCAGCATGCTGGATGTTGATTTTGGAACATTCCCATTTGTTACGTCTTCCAACACTATTTCTGCAGGTGTATGCACAGGTTTGGGCATTGCACCCCAGAAAATCAAGGAAGTCATTGGCGTTACCAAGGCTTATTGCACCAGGGTCGGCAGCGGACCTTTTCCAACTGAGTTGCATGATGAAACAGGCGAGCGCCTAAGAAAAATAGGCAGTGAATTTGGTGCCACTACCGGCAGGCCCCGCAGGTGCGGATGGATTGACCTGGTTGCCTTGAATTTTGCCTGCATGGTTAATGGTGTAACACAGATTGTCATGACCAAGGCGGATGTGCTCGATGCTTTTGAGGAGCTGTCTGTTTGTACCAGTTATGGCATTGATGGAAAGCAAGAAAAAGCGGTTCCTTACCAGATGTCAAAACTGCCGATAGCACCTCATTACGAGCAGTTTGCAGGATGGCAAACCGATATCACAAAGATCAGGGACAACGCAAGCTTGCCCCAGGCCATGAAGAATTATATTGATTTCATCAATGGATATTTGGGCGTTGATGTCAGCTATATTTCTAATGGCCCAGAGCGGGACCAGATCATCAAAGCATAGTAATCTGCATTAAAAGAAAAAATATTTTCAAAATATTTGGTCAAGTAAAAAAGTCTCAGAAATTTTACAGCGTAAATCGCATGTTGATATGGCAAAGTCAATAAAAGAAAAAAAGGTTACCGCTACACCTTCAGGAAGTGAAGCTTCTTCAAAAGCTGCAAAGTCAGCACCAAAATCGAAGAAGAAAGAGGAAGATGATGATGATTTTGATCAGGATGATGAATTGCCTGCAAAAAAATCAGGAAGGTCTTCTGACGACGACGACGATGCAGATGTTGACGTGGAAGATGATTGGGAAAAAGCCGAAGAGGATGACAGTTGGGATCCAGACTTCCAGGAGTTTGATATTCCCAAATCCAAGTCTTCTAAATCAGGCGGAAAAAAAGCTTCAGAAGATGAGGACTTTTCCATCGACGATGAGTTCAAGGACCTGGGCTATTTTGATGATGGCGCAGGTGGCGGTGGCGGATTCGACGATGATGATGATTTCTAGATTATCCCCTCTTTTTTACTGGTTTCATATTTCTTGCTGGGGCAGGTAAATTCACAGGTTCAGGAAAACCATTTCCAGCACTTAAATTTTGTTGCATGATCAACAAGATCGATTCTTGCGCAATCTGGTTTCTCTTTTGATTGAATAGGTTGATTTTTTCTCTGGGCAACCTGATGGGGTAGTTTTCGGTAGATACTTTTTTATCAAAATCCGGGTTCCATTTGTTGAACTGGATCAGGTCAATCGCAAGATTCTTAGTGATGACCTGACTTGCATACCTGCCGGTAATACTGATGGTATCTGTTGCAATAAGTTCTTCTGCTGAGAGCAACGGTAATTTTTCATCCGGTTTTTTTATACCCGTTGTTTCACTGCCATTGCGTTCAAAAATATAGTGGGTGGCAATAAATTTTTTTACATGGTTCCTGGACTCTGCAGGTAGATGTTGTTGGATCATCCAAAAATCCCTTGACTTCTTTGAGGTGATGATGTTCTCCACCCTTGCAGGTCCTCCGTTGTAGGCTGCCACCACAAGCAACCAATCGCCCAGCTGTTCATAGAGCCGGCTCA
>JBIJAE010000209.1:0-3527 GCA_044345895.1 Chitinophagaceae bacterium | reverse complement strand
CATCGACTACGAAGAGGGTTCAACCCGTTATGTAAAAGGCAAGGAAAAATACCTTGCAGTAGGCAAAGACCAGTCTCCGGTATATGAGGCAGAAGACAAAATGTTGTTTCCACGCGTATGGGATGCGAGCAATGACCAGGGACATGCCACCTTCTACCAACGTTGGCTGAACCTGGCAGATGGCGAAAAACCAACCATGGCCAACAACATCAGCTGGGCCCTTAGCTACCAGATTGGCTGGATGTACCTCCGTTATTTTGGATGGAACTTTGTTGGAAAACAAAATGACATCCAGGGCTTTGGAAACAAACGCGATGCCAATACCCTTACAGGCATCAGTGCTGTCGACAATGCAATGTTGGGCAACCAGGACAAACTTCCCCAGAGCATAAAACAAAACAAAGCGAACAACAGGCTTTTTGCGCTTCCCTTTATTCTTGGTATTCTTGGGATTCTTTACCAATACAACCAAGACAAAAAAGGATCATTCGTCTCCTTCCTCCTCTTCTTCTTCACTGGCCTTGCCATTGTATTCTACCTCAACCAAGCGGGCAATCAACCCCGTGAACGGGACTATGCTTATGTAGGTTCTTTCTATGCATTTGCCATCTGGATTGGATTGGGTGTTTTGCAGATCAAAGATTGGTTATCCAAGTTTACAAGCCAATCGGTTTCCAACGCAGCTGCTGCATTGGTTTGCCTCTTGGCAGTACCTGTGTTGATGGCTGCAGAAGAGTGGGATGACCATGACAGGAGCAAAAAACAAACTGCACGCGACCTCGCCAAAAACTATTTGGAGAGCTGTGCGCCCAATGCCATACTATTTACATTTGGCGATAACGATACCTACCCTCTTTGGTATGCACAGGAAGTGGAAGGCATCAGGAAAGACATCAGGGTGATTAACTATTCCTTGCTGGGCATTGACTGGTACATCAACCAGATGCGCTACAAAGTGAATGAGAGTGCACCTATAGATGTGATCTGGTCTGCTGATCAGATTGAAGGAGGAAAGCGCGACTATGTGAGATTTTTTGAAAGGGAAGGCATCACCGACCAGAACAGGTATGTAGACCTTTACAGCCTGATGCATGATTTCATTGGCAGCGATGATCCATCTGCACAATTGCAGATGCAAGACGGATCCATGATGAACTATCTTCCTGTGAAGAAAGTGAGCCTGCCTGTTGACATTGCTGCAGTAAGAAAGAATGGCACTGTGGAACCGGGTGATAGTGTAGCCACTGAGATTCGTTTTGATCTTCCTAAAGACATGCTCCTGAAGAATGACATGGCTGTGCTGAATATTATTGCCGCCAACAAATGGAGCCGCCCGATCTATTTTACTTCTCCATTTGGTGAACTTGGCTTTGGACAATACCTGCGCAGTGAAGGTCAGGCCTATCGTCTTGTTCCTGTAGCCGGGCAGAACATGATCAACTCAAGGGTTTCCTACGACGTCCTTAAGAACAAATTTGCATTTGGAAGTGCCAATATTCCTGGTGTTTATTTTGATGAAGAAAACAGGAGACATCTTGTTGGCATCAGGCAATCATATGCTGAAGCCGCCAACCAGCTGGCGATGGAAGGACAAACAGAGAAGGCCAAGGAACTGCTGAACATTGCCGACAAAAATTTACTTACAGAGAACTTCCCTTACGGATTGGTCAGCAGACAGAACCAACACAATACCATCAGCATCCAATTCCTCGAAGCCGCCTACAAGGCTGGCGACAAGAAGCTTGCTGCAAAAGTATCTGCTGCATTGAGCAAGGACCTGAACGAGCAGCTGGCCTATTATGCCTACATCGGAGGAATGTCTATTCCGGAAATGAACCAGGCTGTACAGGACCTCATGTCTAACAAAGCAGACAACCTGAACAACGACCAAAGGCAGATGTTCATGGAAATTCGCCAGGCATTGATATTGATGGATTACTTGAGGGGGCTGGAAGCGGTGAATAAATAGGCTTGGGTTTAGGGGTTTAGGGGTGGAGAGGTTTAGAAGGATTTTCTAAACTCCTAAACCTTTAAACCCTTACACCTTTAAACCCCTAAACCCTCATCCGAGAACATACTCCCCATCAAATCCCTGAACTCGATTTTTTCTGAAAGGATTTTCTTGCTGATCAGTGAGTATGCACTCAAGCCGTAAAGAACAAATTCCATGAGCAGGGCCTTGTGTTTGCCAGTTGCCTTGGGATAATACTGCAACACCAGCTCAGACAAGCCCACAACGGTGTTCAGGAGTTTTACACGGTCATTGTCTTTGAGGTGAAACAACATGTTGATGTGGTTGCCCAAATCAAACCATTGTGAAACAGTTTTGTAAGGACTTTCAACTGTGGCTTCCTTGTTGCGTTTTTTCTTGAATCCTTCCGGATCAGGAAAATACTGCGTAAAAACTGTCCTGATTGACCGCTCAAGCAAATTTATACTTACCTGATAAGGGCCCTCTTGTTCACCCTCGTATACCAATTCAATCTTTCCTGTGATGGCAGGAATGATGCCCTGCAGGTCACTCATCCAGATCTGCGTACCTTTTTCCTTGTTGATCAGGGCCCTTCTTTCTGCGGCACTGAAAGCATTTTCCAAAGCTGCAATGGTCAGCCTTGCAGAAACACCGCTCTTCTGGTCAACAAACTCACTGGACCTGGCCTCGAAGGCAATCTGCTCAATGATTCTTGCTACCAGATCGCTTTGGTCGATGAGCTTGGCCTGTGATTCATGAACAGCAGCCTCCTGTGCTGTAATGCTCAAGGCCGCTTCCATTGACTTGGGATAGTGTGTAAGTATTTGGCTCTCAATACGGTCTTTCAAAGGCGTCACAATTGATCCACGGTTGGTATAATCCTCCGGATTGGCAGTAAATACAAAAACAATGTCCAAAGGCAAGCGCAGCTTGAATCCACGGATCTGAATATCTCCTTCCTGCAAAATATTGAAAAGGGAAACCTGTATACGGGCCTGCAAATCGGGCAATTCATTGATCACAAAAATGCAGCGGTTGCTGCGCGGAATGATGCCATAATGAATGACACGCTCATCCGAAAAGTCCAACTTCAGGTTGGCAGCTTTCACCGGATCGATGTCTCCAATAAGATCAGCGACTGATACGTCTGGTGTGGCCAGTTTTTCGCCATAACGCTCAGACCTGTGGAGCCAGCTGATGGGCATCTTATCGCCCTGTTCTTCTACCATTCGCTTTCCATAAGTGGAAATGGGATGGAATGGATCATCATGGATATCGCTGCCAGAAATATATGGCACATATTCATCCAGCAAATCAATCATCAGCCTGGCCATCCTGGTTTTGGCCTGGCCGCGCAAACCAAGAAAAAGCATGTTGTGTCTTGACAAGATAGCCCGCTCCGTATCAGGAATAACCGTATCCTCATAGCCGACAATTCCGGGAAATCTCTCCTCCCCTGATTGCATTTTCACAATCAGGTTGTCACGCATTTCTTCTTTGATGCTTTTGCTTTTATAGCCTGTAGCTTTTAGGGCGCCGAGTGTATTTATGTTGT
>JBIJAE010000018.1:0-12895 GCA_044345895.1 Chitinophagaceae bacterium | reverse complement strand
TCAGACAACGATGGTATTCCTGATGCAGATGAGGCAGGACCAGATCCTACCAAGCCTGTTGACAGTGATGGTGATGGTATTCCTGATTACCGTGAGCTCGACAGCACCAACGATGGTATCCCCGACAATGAGACACTCCTGATCTTCAAGACAGCCTCCAAGCCTGTATTGGCAACAGATGGTAGCTTCACTTATACCTATACAATTGTAATAAGAAACGCCCGCAAGGAACCATTGAACAGCGTGCAGGTGAGAGAAGACCTGACAAGGACCTTTGTTTCACCAATGTCCTTCAGCGTACAATCTGTCAAAGTAAGCAGTGGTCTTACTGCAGCTGCAGGTTTTGATGGCCGCACCCAGGTTAATTTGCTTGGCACAGGCATCACGCTTGCTGGATTTGGCAAAGAGACCATTGAAATCGCCGTGAAGGTGCTTCCCAATGGATATTCCGGAAATGTAAACAACACTGCGGAAGGTAGTGCTGTGGCCAAGTGGTTCAATGTAACAAGGCAATCCATTGATACGACTGCTTCAAATGGTCGTAAACATGGTGCTGGCTTGCCTACATTGACAGTATTGCCAATGGTGGACATCAAAATATCTGATGTGATTACGCCAAACAATGACGGATTCAACGACAGATGGATTATTCTTCGTCCTTCAAATGTGAAAGTTGGTGTAACCATTTTCAACCGTTGGGGTCAGGTGGTGTACAAGACCGCTGATTACAAGAATGATTGGTACGGAACTGGAACCAATGGAGCATTGGGTAATCTCTTGCCACAAGGAACTTATTATTACCTGGTTGAACTTACAGGTGGTGTTTTCACCAACAAGGATGTAAGAAAAGGTTATCTCACCATCAAGCGTGATTATTAATAACCGGTAATAAAAGGATCCTACAACAAAAAAACAATTATGAAAAAGATAACGATAATCACAGCAATCTTTGGGATACTCATCATGGGTGATGCGGTTGCACAACAAACCCCCATGTTCTCCCAATACATGTTCAACATGATGAACATCAACCCTGCCTACACGGGTAGCAGGGAAGTGCCTAACCTCACCATGCTTTTGAGAAACCAGTGGTCTGGTTTTCCTGGTGCACCGACCAGTGGATCGGCAACCTATGACAGCAGGGTGGAAGGCCGTAACCACAGCTGGGGAGCACAGATGTATTACGATAAGATAGGCATTGAGAGAACAACTGGATTCCAGGGGTTTTATTCATACAGTGCTCCGTTTGAGCGTTCAACACTTTCCCTTGGCTTGAACGTTGGAATGTTGAATTACAACATCAACTACAACAAGACCAATCCCTATGATGTAGGTGATCCTTCTTTGCAGTCTGTCATCAACAAGTTTCTGCCCACAGCAGGCTTGGGTGCTTTGCTTTCAGGCGATCGTTGGTATGTTGGTCTGTCTGCACCAGCACTCATGAAAACCAAGGTGAGCAGCGATGGACAGGCAGTCATTCAACAGGCCGGAGCAGAAGGCCATTATTTTCTGTCAGCAGGTTATGTGATTCCAGTTTCCGAGTCAGTTGTCTTCAAGCCTTCCACCTTGCTGAAAGCCAGCTCTGGAGCTCCTCTGCAGGCGGACCTCAACATGAACGTATGGGTGAATGATATCATCGGTTTTGGAGGAAGTTATCGTTCAAGCGATGCGGTTGTTGTTATGATTGAGTTGAAGCTGAACCCCATGTTCAGGCTTGGTTATGCCTATGACCATAACATTTCCGACCTGGTCAATTACAACAGTGGAACCCATGAGTTCATGCTGCGGTACGAACTTGGCGGAAAGCAAGGAAAAAAGATCGTTTCACCCAGATATTTCTAAACCATGATCTCATTTAAGAAGTCTTTATCAATCGTTTTCTTTTTGTTTTCAGCTTCAATGCTGCAAGCACAAGACATTGTAACCATGCTGTTGTCGAAGGGCGACAAGTCTTACAATGACCTCCAATACTCCAATGCGCTGACATACTATCGTCAGGCCTATACCAGGGCTTCAAAATCAACAACACTGTCATCAAAAAAAGAGGATGTTGCAGCGAAAGTTGCCGATTGTTATTGGTTGACCCGCAATTATGATAGTGCCTATGTATGGTATGGCAGGCTTTCCTCATCTTCAGATGCCATCCAATACAGAAGAGCAGAACTCAGTGCAATACTGGGTAAGTATGCTGAAGCAGCTTCATTGCTCAAGTCAGTGGCAGGATTTTCAGACAGGGCCAAAGGCTTTCAGTCTACAGCTGGCATGATGAAGGATTCTGCTGATTGGGCAGTATCTTATCTTGACGGAATCAACACGGAGTATTTCCGTGAGTTTTCACCTGTTTTGGTAGACAGTGCCATCATCTGGACAACCAACCAGCCAAAAAAATACAGCAAGAATGGTGTGATGGCCTGGGACAACATGGGATACAACCGCATGCTGCAGGTTGCCAATGCCGAGAGTCTTTCTGCTGTTGCATTGCCTTCAGCAAGAAAGTTATATGATTCAAAAAAACTGGACGCAAAGCAACCTGAGTTATTGGCAACGCATTACGCACTTGCTGACTTTGACCTGTTGAGCACAGTGAAAATCCCCAATGAACTTTTGCGCAAAATGAAAGCCATTGATGCCATTGCTACTCCTGTAGTATTGGCAGAAAAGTTCTCTTACAATGTTGCGCATGCAACGTACAATACTGCATCTGGTAAATTGTATTTCAGCGCAAACCGTCAGGAAAAATTGAAAAACAAGATCAGAAATGTTGGTATTGTAGCAGCTAACAGAAATGGCGCCACGCTCTCAGGTGCCCAGTTTGTTTTTGCTGATGGCAAGGACTATTCAGTGATGCATCCTGCTATTCATGCCAATGGTACAACACTGGTCTTCAGTTCAAACATGGCTGGTGGCAAAGGCGGCTATGATCTTTACATGGCTGAGAAAACTTCTGACAGCACCTGGAGCAATCCGGTAGCGTTGAACGGGGTAAATTCAAAAGGAAATGAATTGTTTCCCTCATTCAGCCCCAATGGCAACCTCTATTTCAGCACCGATGGTCATCCGGGCTTGGGTGGTTTGGACATTTATACAGCCAATTTGAAGGGTTACAATACATCCAATGTGCAGCATCTCCCTTCTCCCGTCAACTCTTCCTTTGATGATTTCGGATTTACTGTGGCGACGGATTTGAAAACAGGGTATTTCACCTCAGACAGGCTTGGTTCTGATGATATCTACAAGTTTGGGTATGAGAAGAAAGTAGTGAAGGTGAGCGGTACTGTAATCAGCGAGGAGATCAATGCTGGCAAAGCCAACGTGAAAGTGACATTGTACGAGAAGAATGATGATGGAAATTTTGTTCCTGTTGATGCTGCTGTCACTGATGAAAAAGGAAAATATACCGTCAGTGGAAGGCCAAACAGGGAATACCGTGTAACAGCAATCGATCCAAGCGGTGAGCCAACTGTTAATTTTAATACCAACAACAATTTCACCAGCAAGTCTCCTGTTGATCTCCTCTTGAAAGACAAGAAGCCAGTTGTGGTAGTGCCACCACCGCCACCACCTGCTGCTCCTGAAGTATTCAAGTACATCATTTACTTTGATTTTGATCAGCATGTAATCACTGTAGAGAGTGCTGCTGTATTGGAGGAGGTAAAAGCCAAACTAAATGAAAATCAGGAGTATAAGGCTGTTCTTAGTGGGCATACAGATATCGAGGGTACAGAAGGGTACAATAAAAAACTTTCTTCCCTCAGATCAAAAACCGCGAGGAGCTTCCTGAAAAAATTGGGTATTGACCCTAAACGTGTGACAATTGATTTCTTCGGTGAAGAAAGGCCGGTGATCCAGACCCGCAGTATCAAAGAAGCAAAAAAGAACAGAAGGGTTGAGATTGAAGTAACGCAATAGCTGTCATCTTTTTAGCATGTTTTTTACGATCGCGCGCCCAAAGGGCGCGCGATCGTCTTTATGCCCTTTACCATAATTCATAAAATAAAATTATATTACATGGGTAAAAATCATATCTAGATGAAACCATTTGCTTCCATATTGGGCCTGCTGGCTTTATTATTTCTTGCTTTGAACTCTTGTGAGAAAAAATCCGCAGAAAATACTGCAGCAACACTTTCTTTTGACATCATTGAAGAACAGGTGTTTGCCACTTCCTGTGCCGTGAGCGGTTGTCATTCCTCCACATCAGATGCCACTTACGCCCAGCATGGTCTTGTGCTCTCCAAGGGGAATGCATTTTCCAACCTGGTTGGTAAAATGGCAAAAAATCCTGCAGCTGCTGCACTGAAGCTCCAGTTGGTAAAGCCATTTGATGCAGACAATAGTTTTCTTTTCCATAAAATATCCTGTCAATCCACCCACCACAGTGCTTCAGCCAACTTCGGAAGCCAAATGCCGTTGGGCGGAAATTACCTGACCCAGGGCCAGGTGGAATTTATCAAGCGATGGATCAATGCAGGAGCAACCGCAACTGAGGCGGGCATCAGTCTCTCTGTGCTGAAAGACAGTACAGCTTGTCAGCAAGACATCACACCCCTTGCCGCTCCTGCTGCCGGCAAAGGATTTCAGATGAAGATTGATCTCTTTGATGTTCCTAAAAATTTTGAGCGGGAGGTTTTCTTTCGCGCAAACACACCCAATGCAGAACCGGTCTATGTCAACCGCATAGAAATGAAGGGCAGATCCAACAGCCATCATTTTGTGGTGTATGGCTTTCGCAATTCAACCCTCCTTCCCCAGCCCAATGTGCTGCGGGATATCCGCAACCTGGATGGATCACTGAATTTGAAGACTGCAGGGGAAATGCAGAACCATATTTTCTTTGGTGGTGGTACGGATGTCAATTCAGATGTGACCCTGCCACCGGGTGTTGCCCTCAAGGTAGATCCCTTGACCCCGCTGGACCTCAACGCCCATTATTTCAACAAGACAAATTTGCTGCTGAAGGGGGAAAACTATGTGAATTTTCATACCATTCCGGTGTCCAATGTTCAGTTTGTTGCCAAGACGCTCGATTTGAACAATCTTGACATCTCCATACCTGCAGGGCAGCGCAGAACTTTTTCCAAAACCTTCACCTTCAATACGGTAACAAGGGTGGTCATGCTTACATCCCATTTCCACCGTTTTGGCGAGAAGTTCAACATTAAAATTGCTGGTGGCCCTCGCAATGGAGAACTGGTCTATACCAATACCGATTGGCTCCATCCTTTTGTAAAATCATTTGCAACTCCCATTGTGCTGCAACCCGGAGAGGGATTGACTTCTGAGGTTACCTATTTCAACAGTTCTTCCAAAGCCGTTGCCTTTGGTTTGACGAGTGAAGATGAGATGAACATCATTTTTGGATATTACTATTGATTCTTTTTTGATTACATAAACTCACAACGATGCGTTTCCAAAAGCTTTTTATTTTTCTATCCGTTTTGTTGGCTTGCACCTTTGCTGTTGCCCAGCCAACCGTTCAGCCAGTTAACATTGTCATCACGCCCAATCATGACAATTGGGAATATGCAATGGGCGAACCATCCACTTTCACCATTCAGGTATTGAAATTTGGTGTGCCACAGAAAAATGTGATGGTCCATTACCAGATTGGCCCTGAAAGAATGAAGCCCTTCAAAGAGGACTCCGTGTTGCTGAAAGAAGGCAAGTTCACCACTTCTGGCATTGCCATGAAAGAGCCAGGGTTTCTGCGTTGTGTAGCAACCGTAGTGGTGGATGGCAAGCAATACAGAAACCTTACCACAACAGGTTATGACATCAGCAAGATTCAACCGGTTGTAACCAAGCCTGCTGATTTTGACGCTTTTTGGAAAAGCACAACTGCTGAACTGGCAAAGCTTCCGCTGGATACCAAAATGACTTTGCTCCCCGAGCGTTCATCTGCCAAAACAAATGTCTACCATGTGAACTGCCAGGGCTATGGTGGATCCAGGATTTATGGAATTCTTTGCATTCCTAAAGCTGCAGGAAAATACCCTGCTGTTTTGCAGGTGCCCGGCGCAGGCGTGCGTGCATACGGCCCGGATCTGGAATTGGCTGATCAGGGAGTGATTGTATTGACAATTGGCATCCATGGCATCTCCGTCATCCTTGATCCATCTGTTTATGCCGACCTCGTAGTGGGAGGATTGAAAAGTTATTTTACCTACAACATGGATGACCGCGACAAGTATTATTACAAGCGGGTCTATGCCAATACGATCCGTTCCAATGACCTTATTTTCAGCTTGCCTCAATTTGATGGACAAACACTTGCCGTGAGCGGCGGAAGCCAGGGAGGCGCCCTGAGCATCATCACAGCATCGTTGGACAAGCGTGTGAAGTACCTTGCTGCCCTTTATCCTGCCCTTTGTGATTTACCAGGGTATGCTGCCAACAGGGCTGGTGGATGGCCGCACATGTTGAGCCCCAACAATGTTGCCAACATCAGCAATCCAAAGGTTATCAGTACCCTTGCTTATTATGATGTGGTAAATTTTGCGAAAGCGGTCAACATTGAAGGATACTATACCTGGGGCTTCAATGATGAAACCTGCCCTCCAACTTCATTTTACGCAGCTTATAATTCCATCAGTGCACCAAAGCAGGCATCTATTTTTCATGATACCGGCCATTGGACCTATGCTGAGCAACGCACGAAATATACCAATTGGTTGTTGTCCAGGTTGAAGAAATAATTACTTCGTTTCAGGCCACTCGGTTTCAATTCCCTGGGCCCTGATAAAAGACTGGAATGCAGACAAGTGTTGAGGATTGCTTCTTACAGCTCTTGTTTGTATTCCATTTTTTTGTGCATAGGCAATCAAACATCCTGCGGCCTCGCCAATGCTCCATTCTACGGGATGCAAGCGGTAACAGCCATTGGTGATATGGGTTGTGCCGATGTTCTTGTTGGCAGGGATGATGTTTTCCATCCTGATGGGAAGCAAGGCCCCCAAAGGAATCTGGAAGGGAACGGAAGGGAAGTCAATGTAATTGTTGCCACTGGAACTGGGATGCAGGTCAATGTGATAGTATCCAATGCCAACACTGTCTTCAAAGCGAGCAGACCCGCGGTTGTTTTTGGGTAGGGATGATTGTGAAGACTGCTCCTTTCCAACATGCTCTTCACGGATGGTAAATTCGGCTTTGATTCTTCTTGATTCACGGATGTATGGATACTGTGCCAGGCCATCTGCTGTGCCCATCACATCATTCCTCAACCGCAGTCCTGGCCAGCCTTTCCCGCCATCGGGTCTTGGCGCTTCGGTTTGCAACCAGTAGAGCAGGGAGAGGCTGAGTTGCTTGGCCCTGTCAACATGTTTATTGAATTCTTTTTCGCTGACATCTACGATATTCCCCAGCATATAATCATTCTGGGGCCAGTTAACAATGGTGATATCACTCTTGTAAACACCGGGCAGAAAATTATGCTTGTTGATGATTTTTCTGTAATTCCAGAGGTTCAATTTGTCTCCAGTGGCAATGCCTTCGGGATGAAATCCTAATGCTTTTGGTTGAAGGGTGGTGGGGCTGGAATAGTCCAGGCTGAGCAACTTACCGGACCATGCTGGTGTAAGCGCCGGCACATGTTCTTTCCAAAAATCATAGTCCTTTGGTTTTTCAATCACATGGTTCTCTCCCTCAACATAATCCATGGCAAAACACATGGTGAAAGACTGGTTGTTCGTTGGGTCAGCTTTTTCTGGGGCATGCAGTTCACCTGTTTCAGCCTTGGATTCTGTGCCCGTAACATATTCCGTTCCAGTGAGCGGAAGCAAATCGCCGAGTTCAGTGGCATCTATGAAATGCTTGGCAACAATGGTTGTTGATTTTCCGGTTTTTAAATCCCTGACCAGGACCGATGAGACCCTATTGTTGGATACGACTGCTTTATGCGCTTTGTGTTGCAGCAACAAGGTAAGTTGTCCTGTACTGAGGTACTGTGTCAGCATTTCAATCATCACCGCATGTGCAACACGGGGCTCATGGCAAAGCCTGGAAACTGCACCGTCTCCGGGGTTCAGGTTAGGCCTTGACCTGGCATCTTCTGTTAAGGGATAAAAGCGTTTGTAATGATCACGGACAAGATTGCGGTATTCGCGATAGGTCTTGGGAGCGCCATGAGTTTCAATCCAGGGATGTTCGTCTGGTGGAACACCCTGTGAAGTAATCTGACCGCCTATCCAATCGGTCTCTTCAGTCAAGATGACGATAAGTCCATTTCTCAAGGCTGCCAGGGCTGCAGCTACTCCTCCAAGGCCACCACCTGCTATAGCAAGATCAACAGTGGGGGTTTTGACTTCAGCGGAAAAGGATAAAAAATCAAAAAAATTTCTGCGGTTCATGTGTTGATTTGATGAACAAGTTATTTAAAATATTTAAAAAGTCAAAATCCACCAGGCAATAAAACCAGCACTTGTTTTCAAATTGCTATTGCTTTTGATTGAAGAGGGGTTTATCAATTTATGCTTAAATTACCTCATTAAATCATCTGCAAATGGATATCTCCAAAAACACAGGAGGGAAAAGCCTTTTTGGTATTTCTTTGATTGCCGCTTTGGCGGGTTTTATTTTCGGTTTTGATACGGTTGTCATATCAGGAGCCAATCTCCCCATCAAGGAATTGTGGCATACCACTCCACTTTTTCATGGATTTTTTATCATGTCGATGGCCCTTTGGGGAACAGTCCTGGGGTCTATTTTTGGGGGTATTCCAACAGAAAAATATGGCAGGAAAAAGGTTCTGTTCTGGATAGGCATCTTGTTCAGCGTGTCTGCCATTGGCTCAGCATTGGCACAAGACCCCTATACATTTTCATTTTTCAGGTTCATTGGAGGCATTGGTATTGGCGTATCTTCTGTTGTGGCGCCCACCTATATTTCCGAAATTTCAACGCCGGCTTCAAGAGGGAGACTGGTAGCCATGTACCAATTCAATATTGTTTTCGGCATCCTCATAGCCTTTCTTTCCAATTATTTTTTAGAAGGATTTGGTGGCAGCAGTGATTGGCGCTGGATGTTGGGTGTGATGGCTGTTCCATCAATTATTTATACCGTAATGGTCCTTGGTATTCCGGAGAGTCCACGCTGGCTGGAAAGCAAGAACAACCAGCTGCAGGAATCAATCAGGCATGAACTTTTTGCTGCACGGAACAAACGGATCATTGGGCTTGCATTCATGATTGCATTTTTCAATCAGGTCTCGGGCATCAATTTCATTCTTTATTATGCGCCTGAGATTCTAGAAAGGGCTGGCCTTGCAGCAAAGGATTCGCTTTTCAATTCCATCGCCATCGGCGGAACCAACCTGCTGTTCACTTTTGTAGGTTTGTACCTGATTGATCGGCTTGGAAGAAAAACATTGCTGATCATAGGTTCTCTTGGTTACATCATCAGCCTTTCCATGGTGGCCTGGGCTTTTTATGCTGCTGCCTCACCTGCATTCCTGCTCTCTTTTTTACTTGCTTTTATTGCATCACACGCGATTGGGCAGGGGGCAGTGATCTGGGTTTTTATTGCAGAAATATTTCCCAACAAGATCAGGGCCCTGGGCCAATCATTTGGTGCCAGTGTGCATTGGGTTTTTGCAGCATTGATTACCTTGGTAACGCCTGTATTTTTAGATGCTGAAGACGGTATTTTCAAAGACAATCCATGGCCCATTTTTGCTTTTTTTGCTGGCATGATGGCGCTTCAGCTGATCTGGGTTTTTGTCAAGGTTCCGGAAACAAAAGGGGTATCCCTTGAAAAGCTGGAAGAGGATCTTGTGCGTTGATTGAGTAATGTTTTAAGTGTAACCATGAAATATTTTTTGTTATTGCTTTCTCTTTTCAGTCTTTCCGGAAAGGGAATATCCAGGAAGGCAGAAAGGCCCAATATTCTTTTTCTGGCCATTGATGATCTTCGTCCTGATCTGGGTATTTATGGCAATGCAGTTGTACAATCTCCCAATATTGATCGGCTGGCATCCCAGGGCATGTATTTCACCAATCATTATGTTCAGGTGCCCACTTGTGGTGCTTCTCGCTCTGCACTGCTAACCGGCCTGAGGCCCAGAAATGGAGTGCAAATCAACAACAATGTATTTGAAAAGCAAACGGCTGGTAAACCCGAAACAACAAGGCCTGAATCCCTGGTGCACCAACTGAAAAGAAATGGTTACTATACGGTTGGTATTGGAAAAATCAGCCACGCGGTGGATGGGCGTGTATATCCTTATGATGAAGCTCCTGGCGAGGTAATGGAGTTGCCCAATAGCTGGAATGAATTTCTTTTTAATCCTGGAAAATGGAAAGACGGATGGGATGCTTTTTTTGGTTACGCCAGCGGGGAAAGCCGGCAAACAATGAAGGGGAAAGTTGCTCCTTATGAGAGAGGGAATGTGGATGATATGGGATATCCAGACGGATTGACCGCAGCACTTGCCATTGAGCAATTGAAAAAATGCTCAAAAACAAATCAGCCTTTTTTTCTTGGTGTAGGTTTTTTCAAACCCCATCTTCCTTTTAATGCGCCAGATGCCTATTGGAACCTTTACAACAGGGAGGCCATGCCTTTGGCAACATCCAGAACACCCCCTAATGGGATCTCTTTGGCCAGCCTGCAAAACAGCAGTGAATTCAACAGTTATCAATCAGGTGATGAGCAGCCTACAATAGAACACCCCATCTCAGATGCCTATTCAAAAAAGCTGGTTCATGCCTATTACGCCGCCATCAGTTATGTTGATGCACAGGTGGGCAAGGTGCTGGATGAGCTTAAAAGAACTGGATTGGATAAAAATACTATTGTGGTGCTTTGGGGCGACCATGGTTGGCATTTGGGAGATCATGGGGTTTGGGGTAAACATACCTTGTTTGAATACTCCCTGAAAAGTCCACTCATCATCAAATTGCCTGGAAAACACAGCGCAAAGGGAGCAATTGGCAATGTGATTGAAAGCATCGACCTGTTTCCAACTTTGTTAGAGTGGTGCAATGTGCCTTTGCCCTATGCAATGGATGGAAGAAGTTTTACCGAAAGGATCAACAATAAGCCAAATAAAGAGGAAGAGGTTGCCTATAGTTATTTCAACAGGGGAATCACAATGAGGACCGATCGGTACAGACTGACCAAATATTTCAGAAAGCAAGAGCCTGCAATTGAACTCTATGATCATTTTGCTGATCCGGGAGAACAGCGCAACATAGCAGCATCAGCTCCTGATGTTGTCCGACAATTGATGCCTTTGTTGGATAAAGGCGATACAGGTTTGTACAAATAAAAGTATTTATAGAAAATAATTACTTTTATTTATACTAATTTAGCGACCGCTATCAACCATTTCCACCCTTAATTTTTTATTCATCAAACCAACACTGTATGCAACTGATTAACATCAGGAAGCTGTTGCTATTCGTCATGGCAACGGTAATTTCGTCCTTGAGTTTTGCCCAAACCGCTTACAAGGGAGTGGTAGTATCTTCCAAAGACAACACTCCTGTTTCAGGGGCTTCTATTGTAAACAATTCAACAAAAGCAGGTACCAAATCTGATGCCAATGGAACTTTTTCCATCAATGCAAAAGCTGGGGATCGCATTACTGTTTCCAGCGTGGGCTTTGGCAGCATGGAGACTGTTGTTTTGAAAGGCATGACAGCCATCAGCATCAAGCTTGATCCTACTGAAGAGAGCATGGAGTCTGTGGTAGTGGTTGGATATGCTACCCAGAAAAAAGTCAACCTGACGGGTGCTGTGTCTACCATTACTGCCAAGCAGATTGAAGACAGGCCCATCACCAACCTTTCCACTTCGCTTGCAGGTTTGATGTCAGGCGTTTCAGTTCAACAAAGCTCTGGTCAGCCAGGATCAGATGGTGCTTCAATAACCGTAAGGGGAAGGGGAACATTGAGCGGATCCAGTCCTTTGATCATCATTGATGGTGTCATTGGTGCTTTGGATGCTGTCAATCCTCAGGATGTTGAATCAGTATCTGTTTTGAAAGATGCAGCTTCTGCTTCCATCTATGGTTCACAAGCAGGTAATGGTGTTATCTTGATCACTACAAAGAAAGGCACACGCAATAAATTATCCGTCACATACAATGGCATTTACTCTTCAACAAGTCCGATGAACATGCCTAATTTTGTGACGAACTATGCTGACCACATGCGCTACACCAACGAAGCGCATACCAATCTTGGGCAAGTGGCAAGGTACAGTGCGTTGACCATTGCAGCCTGGGACTCTGCCAGCAAAATTCCTGATGCCTTGAACCCCCTTGGTGTTCCTAATTTTCTGGCTTATCCCAATACAGATTGGGCAGATGCATTTTTTTCCAAAAGGTTGGTACAGAACCACAACGTGTCCATCAATGGCGGATCAGATAAAACAACCTATCTCTTGTCTTTGGGATACCTGAACAACCAGGGTACGATTGAAAATACATGGAGCCAGCGTTTTCAGTTCAGGTCAAACATCGAGTCAAAGGTTACCAAGTTCCTGACGGTTGGATCACAAACATTTGCCCTTTTTCAGAATGATGCAATGGGAAATGTAACAGATGCATTCACCTTTCTTCGTGCAACCACACCTGGTATTGTACCCAAATATGGCGGCAAATACGGGTATGCACAAATTTCTGAAGAGAACCAGCAGGCCAACAATGTATTTTCATTCCTGAACAACAGGCTGGGTAAAGACCAGACTTCCAGGTTTAATACAACTGTTTACGCTACTGCAACCATCCTGAAAGGTCTGTCTTTTGAAACAAGGTTCAACTACCAGATGCGTCAGAATGAGTACAGAACAAGAACAAATCCGGATGCAGGCGTGCGTTGGAATTTTGCCAACAATACGCAAATGACTTTCCAGCCAAATCCAGCCAATCTTTCTTCTAACTACAGCTACGATAAAA
>JBIJAE010000208.1:0-3539 GCA_044345895.1 Chitinophagaceae bacterium | reverse complement strand
TTACCCAAGACAATACAGGACTGGTCACCATCTATCCCAATGGTGAAGGTGTTGCCTATTATAATGTATATTTCGGTGATGGTACTGCAGCACCTGTCAAGGTAATGGCGGGTGAAAACGTCCAGCGCAAATACAAGGAAGGTAACTATGATGTGCGTGTTGTAGGTGTGGGCATCACGGGTAAAACCACTGAAGCCATCCAGAAATTGACCGTGTCTTTCAGGGCCCCTGAGAACATGGAAGTAACAACTGCTGTTGATCCTTCAAGTGCTTTCATGATCAATGTTACTGCCAAGGCCCTTTATGAAACCTTGTTCAGAATCACATGGGGTGACGTGCCCAACGAAGTGCCTGCCTCTTTCCTAGAGGGAGAAACCGTTAAGCATACCTATGCAAAATCTGGTGATTATACCATCACCGTTGTTGCATTGAGTGGAGGTGTTGCCACTACAACTGTTACAAAGAAAATCACCATCAAAGTGCCTATTGTGTTGCCTTTGGATTTTGAAACAGTTGGACAGACCTATAGCTTTGTGAATTTTGGTGGCGGTGATGCGTCAGTGGTAACCAATCCCAAACCAGGTACCATCAATACTTCCTCCAAGGTGGGCAAGATGGTAAAGAATGCTCCTGAAGTATGGGGTGGATCCCTGATTGGACTCAGCAGTCCAATCGATTTTTCTGTGAACAAGATCATGCGATTGAAGGTGTATTCTCCAAGGGTTGGAGCCAAAGTGTTGTTGAAAGTTGAAAATGCAGGCAACAATGGTGTATTTTTTGAAAAGGAAGCGGCCACAACTGTTGCCAACCAGTGGCAAGACCTGACCTTTGATTTCAGGGCAATCAACACGTCAAATTCCTACAACAATGTTGTATTGATTTTTGACCTCGGAACTCCAGGCAATGGATCATCTGATTTTACTTTTTATTTCGATGATCTTAGGCAGACCAATACTATTGAGGAATTGGCCTTGCCCATGAGCTTTGAATCTACTGCATTGAACTATGATTTTGTCAATTTTGGAGGTGCAGGAGCTTCAGTGGTGAACAATCCCAATGCAACAGGTATCAACACAAGTTCAAAGGTGGGTAAAATGGTGAAAGGCGCTCCAGAAGTATGGGCAGGAAGCTTTATCAGCCTTGCAAACCCCATTGATTTCTCCACCAGGAAATTCATGAAGGTGAAAGTTCACTCTCCAAGGGTTGGCGCCAAGCTCCTGCTAAAAGTGGAGAACCAAACCAATGGAGGAATTTCATTTGAAAAAGAAGTGGCTACCACCGTTGCCAATGCATGGGAAGAGCTGACCTTCGATTTCACGGCAATCAATACTGCGAATAGTTATCAGAAAGTGGTTCTCATTTTTGACCTTGGTACTGCAGGTGATGGATCATCCAACTATACCTACTATTTTGATGATATCTCTCAAAGCCTGAAGGCAGATGAGTTGGGCATCCCAATGAATTTTGAATCTTCTACACTGACCTACGGATTCTTTAATTTTGATGGAGGAAACGCATCAGTAGTGGCCAATCCAAGCAAAACCGGCATCAATACCAGCAACAAAGTGGGTAAGATGGTGAAAGGACCAGGCGGTCAGCCATGGGGTGGAAGCTTCATTGAACTGGCATCTCCCATTGATTTTTCTGCTGGTAAAATGGTAAAGGTGAAAGTATTTTCACCAAGGGTTGGTGCAAAGCTTTTGTTCAAGGTGGAAAACCTTGCCAATGGCGGAATCAATTTTGAGAAAGAGGTAACCACAACCAAATCAGGGCAGTGGGAAGAGCTCAGCTTTGACTATAGTGCCATCAATACAGCCAATACTTACCAGCGTGTAGTATTGATCTTTGATCTTGGAACTTCAGGTGATGGCTCAGCCAACTTTACCTATTACTTTGATGACATTACAGTAAACTAATTTCCTTAAACGAATTGTATGAAACAGATATTCTTTAAAAACGGACTCTTGGCATTGGCCTGTGCCATTGCACTGGTGGCTTGCCAGAAAACAGAATATGCATTTGGCGATCTTTCCAGCCCTGCAGATCTTACACTGACTGCAACTGTTGCAGGTGTAGATGCTGCGAATCCTGGCGGAAATGGTTCAGGCGCAGTTTCCATTGCTACAACAGCGAGCAAGGTCATTACCTATAAAATTGATTTTGGTGATGGTAAAGTATTGATGGTTCCTTCAGGGACTATCAGCTACAGGTACACAACACCAGGTGTCAATGATTACACCATCACGGTAAGTGCTGTTGGTGCAGGAGGTACAGTCTCTAACATCAGCAGAAAGGTAAAAGTATTTGTTGCATTTGAAATTCCTGCAGACATCTTACAGAATATTACCGGTGGTACATCCAAAAAATGGATGTGCGACAAAGATGCTGACGGACATTTTGGTGTTGGCCCTAATGATGGGTTTGCTCCCATTTGGTATTCCGCAGGCGCCAATTCCAGGGCTGCTGATGGTTTCTATGATGATGAAATTACCTTTGCCAAAGATGCCAACAACCAGATTACCATGGATGTAGACAACAAGGGTAATACTTTTGTATTGGGCGCTGCTGTTGGTTTCTATGGACTCACAGGGGCAGAGGGCCAATTCCCCATCATGACCAAGGGCGTAAAGAAATTGTCATTTATGAATGCAACTTCTGCAAGCACCCCAGCCAACTCAACCAGAATAGAATTTTCTGTCCCAGGAAATGGACTGGTTTGTATTGGAATGGGAAGTACCAACTATGAGATTCTTTCACTTACCCCTACAACAATGAACCTCCGTACCATTGGGAAAGATGGATTGGCCTGGTACCAGAAATTAAAAGTAAAACCCTAGAAGATGAAGTATTTATTGGTGAATTTTGCGGCCATCATTTCTTTGAATGTTTTTGCCTCTTGCAAGAAGGCAGAGGTTTCCAAAAATCCTGCCCCTTCCAATATCGTAATCAACGCAAAAGTGAGTTCAGATGGCTCGGGGAATGTTGATTTTACGGCAACTGCTACCAATGCAGTTACCTTTACGTTTGAGTTTGGAAATGGCGAAATACAGGATGTTCCGACAGGTGCAGTTACATACAAATATCCTACTGTGGGAACCATTGAGTATACCGTTACTGTTACTGCCAAAAACAGTGCAGGTCTTTCCGCGTCTGCAAAGAAATCAATCACTGTAACCGTTGTGCCTGTCAGGCAAACACTTGTCTGGTCTGATGAATTCGATAAGAACGGTGCACCTGACCCCACAAAATGGGGGTATGATATTGGTACCGGAGCCAATGGCTGGGGCAACAATGAATTGCAGTATTATACCAACAGGCTTCAAAATGCAGTAGTCGAAAATGGCCTGCTCAAGATCAAGGCTATCAAGGAAAATTTCAGTGGAAGTGCCTATACCTCTGCAAGGCTGCTTTCCAGGGGCAAGTATGAGTTCAAGTATGGTACAGTTGAGATAAGGGCAAAGGTACCTGCTGCTGTTGGTACCTGGCCTGCTGTATGGATGCTTGGTTTTGATTTTCCTACCGTTGGCTGGCCTGCCTGC
>JBIJAE010000207.1:0-3549 GCA_044345895.1 Chitinophagaceae bacterium | reverse complement strand
TTTTCCATAAGTATTGGGCACATCGTTCAATACCGGCACAGTAGGATCAAAGTTCAGTGCATTGGAGATGACTGAATTGATGGTATTTTCAGGAACCCCTGCACCTTTGATATTGGTATACGTGGTGTTGGTGATGAACTTGAGTTTGGAACTGAGGTCGAAACTGAGGTTGGATGTAGCGTTGATCCTGTTAAAATAGGATTTTTCACCACCACCAACAATTCCTGCCTGAGCCAGGTATCCGCCAGAAAGGAAATAGGACATTTTATCACTTCCACCCCTTGCCGCAACGGTATGCGATTGAAGTGGAGCCTGCTTGAAGATCTGGTCTTGCCAGTTGGTGCCAGCCCCCAAACCAGAAAGGTTAGGGAATACCAGTGAACCTCCGGAAGTAACACTTCCCTCATTCACAATGGCTGCATATTCAGATGCGTTCAAAACACCAATCTGGTTCATCACTTCCTGCATGGCATAGTTGCCATTGTAGGTGATTTCAGTTTTTTGGTTCTTGCGTCCGGACTTAGTAGTAACCAGGATCACTCCATTTCCACCCTTCACACCATAAATGGCAGTTGTAGCGGCATCCTTGAGTACGTTCACAGACTCAATATCAGCGGGGTTGATGGCATTGAAATCATCCAGGGTCTGGATGGCGCCGTCAACCACCACCACCGGATCTGTGCCCGTATATGACGGTATACCCCTGACCAGAACAGTTGGCTTTGCACCAGGTGAGCCATTGGAGATGACAGTAACACCAGAAGCCCGACCTTGCAATGCATCTTCAGCACGAACAGGTTTCAACTTCTCAATATCTGAACCTTTGACAGTTGACACTGCGCCAGAGACTTTGGTGACCTTTTGGACACCGTATCCTACAACAACCACCTCATCAAGTTTAGAGGAGGACGGTTCCAATACAATGTTCATCATGCCTGTTGCAATCGAAACTTCCCTGGTATCAAACCCAACAGAAGAAACAACAATTGTTTTGGCAGATGATGAAACCGTTAAGGAGAAAATTCCCATTTCGTTGGTAGAAGTTCCAGCACTGGTGCCTTTTACCAGGATGGTTGCTTTGGATACCGGTAGCCCAGATGGGTCGACTACCTTACCAGTAGCAGTTTTGTCTTGGGACCAGGAGGTCAATCCCAGCATGATGAGAAATGAAAGAAGTGCAAACTTCTTTAGAGCCTTTTCCATACGCAAGTTTTAATTATTTTAATGATGAACCCTTCGTTAAGGGGAGGATAAAGGTATAATTAGTTGAGCCATTGGATATTTTTGTAGTACTACACAACTACATCAACAATTTTTACAGCATTGATTTTCAATAAATAAAAAATACATCAACAATACATCAAAACAATTTCGGCATTTAATTTGTTTAAGAATATTGCTTAAATTGAGCGGTAAATTGTTAAACAAACTTCAGATTAACGCAATCAGTATATAGTATGAAAATTCTTCGAATCGCTGCTTGCCTGTTTTTACTCTCCCATCAAACCAAAGGGCAAAATACCATCGGCATACCCCAAATTATCAATTTTAACAAGAACGACTTCAAGGCGGGCACCCAAACTTGGGACATTGATCAGGACAGCAGAGGAAGGATGTATTTTGCCAACAATGAGGGGCTGCTCACATATGACGGAACGTATTGGAAGCTTCACCCCCTTCCGAACAAGACCATCATGCGATCCATCGCCATTGATGAAACAGGAATCATTTATGCGGGAGGTCAGGGAGAAATGGGCTATTTCGCGCCCAACGAACGGGGTTTTTTGAAATATTTTTCACTCACACCCCTGCTACCTGCCAGGGAAAGGTCATTTGCGGATGTCTGGGACATAGAAATCATTGGCGAGTCTGTCTTCTTCAGGGCATCAGAAAGGATGATCATGGAGCTGAAAAACAAAGCCATATCGCTTCACCCCCCCATCAGTGGATGGCTGTTCATGAAAAAAATGGGAAATAGCTTGTATGCCCAGGACCAAAAGAAAGGACTCTACGTATTCAGGAACAATACCTGGCGCCCGGCGGCCAATAATCAACTGCTCTCCGCTTCAATCATCTCCGGGATGATTGAAACAGGAAAAGAAAGCAGCCTTATCCTGACCAATGACAGAAAATCACTGACACTCAGAGGGGATTCGCTTTCCAGCAACAGTGGTTTTAAGCTACCAGCCTCAGACTTCAATTTCTTCAGGGTTACAGCAATGAACAAAGGGGAGTTTGTTGCAGCCACAACTGCCGAGGGATGTCTTATCATGAAAAATGACGGAAAATTTGTCCAGAAGATATCAAGGAAGGAAGGGCTACAGAACAACAATGTCATCAGCGTATTCCTTGACAAGGATAAAAACCTCTGGGCAGGCCTGAACAATGGAATCAGCTTCATTGCATACAACTCGGCCATAAAATACATCACCCCCAACAAAGAGAATGAATCAGCCGGTTTCTCAACGAAAATTTTCAACAACAGACTTTTCATTGGCTCTTCAGATGGCTGCTATGCAGCTGAGCTTTCACCCCAGAACAAGGACCTGAGCTTTCTCAGGTCGAACTTCAGCCTGGTTGGCAATAGTTCCGGACAGGTATGGCGTTTGGAAGAGGTGAACCAGCACCTCCTGATGGGCCACAACAATGGATGTTTCGACATCATTGGCAACCAGGCAAAATTGATCAGTAGAGATGCTGGATGGACCTTTCTTCCCACCAGTCCGGTACCCCCTGCACAAAACATCCTGACGGGAACTTATTCAGGATTGAAAATGCTGACATTCAACAATGGCCAATTCAATGATAAGGGCAATATGGAGGGGTTATATGAATCTTTGCGGTTTCTCACCGCAGACAGCGAAGGAAATATCTGGGCCTCACATCCCTACAGGGGGATATACAAGATCAGTATCAGTACAGACGGGAAAAAATACAATACCAGGCTTTTTACTGAAAAAGATGGACTACCCTCCAAGCTGGACAACCATGTATTCAAAATCAAAAACAGGGTGATTTTCGGAACCAATACAGGGGCATATGAATTTGATGGACCCAACAACCGCTTCATCCCCTCAACATTTCTACAGCCAATCCTGGGCAACACAGAGGTCCGTTACATGAATGAAGATGGGGATGGCAATATCTGGTTCTGCAGCGGCAAAAAAATCGGGATGATTGATTTTACAGGAGGTTCCCAAAATCCAAGGCCCATCTATTTTTCAGAAATCACAGGTCAAATTCTTTCAGGCTTTGAGAATATCTATGCACATGACAAGTCTAATATTTTCATTGGATCAGAAAAAGGCGTTATCCATCTTAATTATGAAAAATACAAAGCCAACAAACTTAGATTGAACGTGATGCTCGGCAATCTAAGGGCCATCGGAAAAACTGACAGCACCATTTTTGGCGGCTATCAGAACAATGCGCCAGCATCCGAATCCAAGTTATCCACCAGTCTTGCAAGCAATTTCAATGCCTACCATTTCGAATACAGCGCCCCTGGTTTTGGGCTGCCAATAAACATCGAATACAGCTATCGGCTTG
>JBIJAE010000205.1:0-3574 GCA_044345895.1 Chitinophagaceae bacterium | reverse complement strand
ACAAGGACCGAGCGCTTACGTTTATTTTTCACAATTGGGAAGGTGATTGGATGATGCGCGGTGGTACAGGATCAAGTGCCAGGTGGTCAAGAAAACCCGGAGAATTGATCAGGGCAGTAGATGGCGACAGGCAGACAGTTTTGGTTCCTGCTGATTCACTTGATCGGATCAATGCCATGGCAAAATGGTTCAAGGCCAGGCAAGATGGAGTGAACCGCGCTCGCGCAGCAGTTGGGCGTAGCAAGTGCAAAGTGATCCATGCAATAGAAGCGAACAAGGTAATGGATAGTCAGCAAGGTATCCCGGGTATTGTCAACAGTGTATTGCCTTTGGTTGAAACAGATATGGTTTCATGGTCCTGCTATGATGGGATGGATGAAAAAGGATTGAAACTCTACAGAGGGATAGAATACATCAAGCAATTCATCCGACCAACACCTTATATGAAAGGACAGAAAGTAGTGTTTCTGGGTGAAATAGGTATTCCAGAACAGCGGTATGAAGGTTTGACTGAAAAAGAACCAGTAGTCAAACGCTGGGATGCGTATATCGGAGTTTGTCAGGCATTGAAGGTTCCTTATATCATACAGTGGGAACTCTACTGTAACGAACCTAAAAATGAGGAGCTCAGAAAATTGAATGATGTCAGAAAGACGGATGAGATGCGCGGCTTCTGGCTTATTCGGCCTGACGGAACAACTGGTTTTGCAGGAGAGTATTTTGCCCAATTATTGAAAAACGCAGGAAATAAAATTCAGCATTGAACATGAAAAGGTTTTCTCATTATTTGATTTTTTTATCATTGCTAACTGCTTGCTCTAAAAAAATAGAAACAGTGGTTACCCCTCCAACTCCGCCAGCTCCACCGGTAGTGCCCATTGTTGACCCCAACACATTGTCGGTTCCGGTAACTGCTACACAGGTGAACGGCGCGTTTTCCTTTACAAAAATCAGGAATGTTCATCCCCGTCTTCATTATACTGCAGCTGAAATTGCGCAGATTGGAACTGCTGCGCAAACAGATCCGTTTGCAAAACCCACCTATGATAATATTATTGCAAGGGCTGACGCCCTTATTGGATCTCCTTTGCTTGATTATGGGCTTGATGCAGCCCAGTTGAGGATCAGCAATATCCATACCATAAGCAATGATCACATTCCATATCTTGTACTGGCATATCAATTCACCAAAAATACCAAATACGCCTCGCGTGCATGGGACCAGTTGAACAGGATGTGCAGTTATCCTGATTGGGGAGCCAACCGGCATTTTTTAGACGCAGGCATTGCAGCAAAAGCAGTAGGAATGGCATTTGATGGCTTGTATGATTACCTGACCATTGCCCAGCGAAATCAACTCTACAATGCCTTGCGCTCTTTTGTGTTGGGGCCAGGGAAAAACCAGATTGATAATGGCACAGGGCCATTCAAATGGTATGACACTGATGACAACTGGAATGGAATTTGTCATGGCGGCATGATCATGGCAGCACTGGCAACCTATGAAATGGACAGTACTTTCAATAGCAATGTTATTGCCACTTGCGCCAATGGTATGCTCAAGTACATCAAATCATTCGATCCTGATGGCGCAAGTGAAGAGGGTCTTTCATATTGGTCTTACGGACTGTCCAATACCATGCTTGCCCTTGAATCAATGAAACGATCTTTGGGTGCTACTTTTGGTTTGACCAATCAGGCTGGTCTGAAAAAAACAGGCATGTTTCCTTATTATGTTTCAGGTCCGGTTGGTACAGCCACTTTCGGAGACGACTATGTATATGCAGGAAAGGAAAACCGGTTCCTCTCTTATTTTTGGTTTTCAAAATTTTACAGCGATGCGAACATGGCAAAAACCCATTTTGA
Source organism: Chitinophagaceae bacterium (assembly GCA_044345895.1). GTDB lineage: Bacteria > Bacteroidota > Bacteroidia > Chitinophagales > Chitinophagaceae > Pollutibacter. The sequence goes on along the minus strand of JBIJAE010000205.1, from coordinate 1,708 downwards.
CATGTGTCAATCCATCAATACCAACCGGACAACCAAAATGAATGGGTGGATGGATCTTTTGTTTTACGATCGTCAATTGGTGAACCAGGGTGCGGCAGCATCTTTTCCATCATCAGGCTACATCAAGGGTGTAGACTATGCCTATCTTTTTGAATCAACCTCAAACCAAAGCGGACTCTATGTTGGAATGCATGCCGGAGACAACAATGCGAGCCATGGTCACCTGGATGCAGGTTCTTTTTTCATTCAGGGAATGGGTGAAAACTGGGCACAAGGAAACCTTGGTCTTCAAACGCCTTATCCCGCAGACTATTTTACTGTCACCAATCCAGCGTATGATGCTGCTCCAACCAATTCTGCTGCTACAACTGGAAGGTTTTATTATTACCGCGTAAGAACTGAGGGAAAAAATTGTTTGGTTTTTAATCCGGATGCCCGGCCTGAGCAAAATCCCAAAGGGGTGGCAACTTTGGTAAAAACCGAGAATGACAATGCCGGAGGATATTATATTTTTGATTTAACTTCCAACTACTCGCGTGATGTAAAATCATACAAGCGTGGAATCAAAATGAACCGTTCCGGAAAATTCATTTCAGTGCAAGATGAGTTCACGCCAAATACAGCATCAACAGTGTATTGGTTGATGCATTCCGCTGCAACCGATGGGGCAGTCATTGCAGCAGATGGCAAAACAGCCACCATGTACAAAAATGGCAAAACCTTCTATGCAAGGATTGTTTCTCCAGCTGGCGCCTCCTTCAGCAAAGTCGATCGATCGTCAAGCGCCATCAATTATCTTCCTGAAACTGGTGCTGTTTTCACCTCCATTATGGCAGGTAAAAACAGTTCCAATCCCTTTTACGGAAAGCTTCAGTTAAAGCTCACTGGTCTTGCAGCCAATACGCCAACAACCATCCGCATTGATTTTCAAGCAACGGCTCCGGGAACGCCCGCCCCTTTGGTTCCCATGGATGGGTGGACAACCTCAAATTAAGTATTTTGCTATATCATGCATAAATCATCAAATCGGATAATGGTGCTTTTCGTTTTTCTGAGCACCTTTTCCTACACGCCATTATTGGCCCAGTACTGGAACAGGAATACGCAACTCCTCCCTTTTCGGATGGTGCCTGCACTATCTAAAATTGAACGCATTGATTTGGACAAGGATGGAGACCCTGATATATTGAAAGCGATGATCAATGACAGCATTCCTATCGCATGGATTGATGATGATGATGACATGCAGCAAGATCAAACGGAAGGAGACACCGACAGCGACTGTTTGCTCATCGACAAGAACAGGGATGGAATTTTTGCTGGCCCCTGGGATCTAAGCATCGATTGGTGTGATACAAATCTGGATGGCAAGGCAGATATACAACTCGTTGTCAGCAATGCCGGAACCAAGGTTCGCAACTATTATGACTGGGGTGCTGATTATATGTATGTTTTGGATGACGACCATGATGGAATCATGCATTATATCGACTGGAACAAGATCATGATGCAAGCCTGGGAACACTCCGGGCACGCTAATTTTTTCAAAGACTATTCAGGCAATTCCACTTTTCTCAAAATGCATGCTTCAAGTTTCCGCATTGGAGACCTTCGCTACAATTGGGAAAACCCTTTTATTTTTTATGATACCAACAAGGATGGTTTAACCGATTGGGCCATCAGGCTGGTAGACAGTCCGTTATTCAGG
>JBIJAE010000204.1:0-3604 GCA_044345895.1 Chitinophagaceae bacterium | reverse complement strand
CTTTGCAAAAGTAAACATGCCCACTCCGGGATAAAGAATCACCACAGGATTGGGATCACGAAGAGCAGGACTGTTCGGATGCTTACAGGCATCATAATACGCGGTGTACATGTCACGATAGGCATCAAACTGTGGAGCAAGGGCTGCTTTGATGGAGGCCACATCTGAAAGATCCTGAGCAGGTGTAAGACCCAATACCAAAGGACTGATCTTGGTCCTTAGGAAATGGTCAGGACAGCTGGTACCCATAGGTGCCAGTCGATCCAGATCGTTTGAGTTGATGAACTCCATCACCTTCTCGTTGTCGGTAAAATGTCCAATCATCTTGTTCTTGGAAGAACAATATCCACGCAGGATAGGCGCCAGTGCAGCCGCCTGAGTAAGGCGTTGTTCCTTTTCCAGCGATTCAATTTTTTGTCCTCCAAAAACACTGCCATTCTTCGCCACATTTTCCTCGATGTATGTGGCACATTTTTCAATCACCTCCAGTGAATTGATGTAACAATCATAAGCGGTATCACCCCATGTAAACAAGCCATGAGAACCCAACATGATGCCCCTGATGCCAGGATTTTTTTCCAGACAGTCCTTGATTTGCAGACCAAGGTCAAAGCCAGGACGCTGCCAGTTCACCCAACCAATTGTTCCCTCAAAAAGGTCTTTGGTGATTTGTTCACCATCTTTGGAAGCGGCAATGGCGATGGCTGCATCAGGATGCAGGTGATCAATGTGTTTGAAGGGAAGAAATCCATGCAATGGGGTGTCAATGGATGGTGCTTTTGAATCAAGATCAAAAATACAATGGTTGAACAAGGCCACCATTTCATCTTCTTTTGCCAGCCCTTTGTAGACGCCGGTAAGGCTTCTCAGCCTTTCAACATACAAGGCGGCCAATCCGCTCCTGGTAAGGGATCCAATGTCTCCACCAGATCCTTTGATCCACATCACTTCTGTTTCATTGCCCGTCAGGGGGTCTTTCTCAATGGTCCTGCAGGAGGTATTTCCACCACCATAGTTGGTAATCCTGAGGTCTGCGCCCAGAATATTGGAACGGTAAAGCAGCAGGGCCACTTCGTCACCTGCCATGGACGCTGCCTTTGCATCGTCCCATAAATAATTCACATGCTGAAAAGTTCTTGTTGCTGACATATGTTTTGTTTTCAATTTTTTAAACGTGTAAACTGTTACCATACCCTACCACCAAAACGGAGAGGATGATGATGGCAATTCCTGCAATGATGGTGCGGATTGTTTTGGCTCCGACACCTTTCCATTCCTTCAACAGCAATCCCCACATGTTGGCCACCAGGATGATGAAGGCCATGTGCAGGATCCATGAGCTTGGGCCATTGCCCAACTTGCTCTCTCCCATGCCATAGAAGAAAAACTGCAAGAACCAGGTAGTGCCTGCAATGGCAGAAAATAAATAGTTCTTGAACAATGGCGTTGATGCATTGGTATAGTCGCTAAAAGACTTGTTTCTTGCATTGAGGATCATGCACCAGATGAAATTGGTGGTGAGGCCGCCCCACAACAAAACAACGTAGATCACATTGTTTCTGTAAAGGAATTCACCTTCTCCGGGATTGGCTGCCTTCCATGCATCATTGGCAATCGTGGCCATTGATTGTCCTGCCTCCAATCCGAAATTGAAGCAGGCACTGAGGACACCAGAAACAATTCCCACAAACATGCCAAGGGCAAATTTGTATTCGGTTTTGACTTCCGCCCCATGCGGGTCTGTACCCACTGATTTCAATTCTTTTTCCTTCATCATACCCGCCTTTCCGCTGACAATGATGCCCAATACACAAATAACCAGGCCTGCAATGATCGTCAGACCCCACTGGGAGCTGATCATGGCACTGAAAGTATCTTTTCCTTCAACCGGATTGATGTCGTAATACATGGCGGGGATGATGGCACCAAAGACCATGCAAAGCCCAAGAATGACGCTGCTTCCCAGCGAAACCCCAAGGTACCTGACACCCAGGCCATAGGTCAACCCACCGATTCCCCAGAGGATGCCAAACAGAAAAGTAATCCCGAGGATGGATCCTCCAGATCCACTAATGATTTCCCCAAATCCGGGGATGGTCAGATAGGCGGCAAGCGGCGGCACAATCAACCAGGAGAAAAGTCCACCCACAATCCAATAAGACTCCCACTGCCAGCCTTTTACTTTTTTATAGGGGATATAAAAACTACCGGAGGCAAATCCACCGATGAAATGAAAAATGATGCCGAGCAATACTTGCATATGTTGGATTTAGGGGCTAACTGATTGCACTAAAATAATTCACTTTAGGCAGAAACCATCCCGTGCCGTCATTGTTTATGATAAACTTGAAGCCAAATTTATCTGCGTTGGGTATATTGTGAGCAAAAAGTAAATAAATCAATGCCCTTTTCGGCATCTATCGGAACAATACTTAACCTGGTCCCACACCTTTTCCCATTTTTTTCTCCAGGTAAATGGCCTCTTGCAATGCACGCAAACCTTGGTTGGCAAATCAGCTTTTTTAACTCCTTTCATGTTTGCTGGTTATAAAAATAGTCAGGTAAGTCTTGCACTGCATTGAAGCAGGTATTTATCTTTTGCTGATTTTGTTGTGTGTAATCTGACGCTGCAATGTGCATTTGAATCGCTGAATTTCAGCACTGCGCTTCTGCAGGTGTTTTTGGCTAACTCCACTGTTGACCCTTTTGCGCCAGAGGTTGAAACTGCTTCGCTTGAGCGACTTTCGCATCAAAGCAATCACATCCGCTTCAGTAAGCCCAAACTGAAACAAAATGGCCTCAAAAGGAGTCCTGTCCTCCCATGCCATTTCAATGATGCGGTCCTGGTCTATTGGGTTCATGGATATATAACATTTTTGAAATGGAATTGTTTGAGAAAGGCTGTCTGCGTTCGGTTCGAAAAATATAACAACAGGTATTGAAGCTGTCATACAAAGTCTCTCTGCACCCACAAATTTTAAGTAGCGCCTAAGGGTTATTATATTTATATGATAATAGACGATATGAAGGAAATGATGGAGAATCAGATTGAAATATACACATCTACCGATGGCAGTACTCAGATTGAAGTTCATTTTGAAGGAGAAACTTTTGGGTTAAGCCTAAACCAAATTTCCAGCTTACTCGAAAAGGATAAATCTGTGATTTCCAGACATTTAAGAAATTTTTTACAAGTGGCGAATTGAACAGAGATTCAGTTGTTGCAAAAAATGCAACAACTGCTTCGGATGGCAAAACCTATGTAGTAGATTATTATAATCTCGATGCGATAATATATGTCGGCTACCGTGTAAACTCTAAAAGAGGAACCCAATTCCGCCAATGGGCGACAGAAATTAACCCTTTTCATCAAAATAGAAAGAACTGAAATAAACATAGCGCCATGTTCTAAAATCATTTTATTTTTATTCTTCTAAACCAATAAACATGTCTGTTTCTGATCGTTTAAAAGCAATGAGAGAAGAAAAAGCGGCTGCTAATTTAGTTGCTGCTGAAAACTTTTTATCTGAGAATGCCACCAAGCAAGGAGTAGTCGTATTGGCAAGTGGATTGCAATATCAAATTTTAGTGGCGGGACAAGGAG
>JBIJAE010000203.1:0-3612 GCA_044345895.1 Chitinophagaceae bacterium | reverse complement strand
ACTATCACGACAAGCCCTATCAGCATCCATCTCAGGTTATCCTTTCCAAAAATTGTGTTGTTCTTCGTTTCCATGTTGTGTTGTTTATCAATATAGATCGTCCAGTTTCATTTTGAGGTACTTCGTAACACTCCTGTGCGTACTGATGAAGGTAATGCTAATTCCGATAAGGATGAGACCTGTGAAAAGCAGTGCCAGCATTCCATTGTCTCTCAGGGCCTTGATTTCTGGCAACCACCAGTTCTCAACGCCATAGATGATGATTGCCAGTGCAGCAATCGCAATGATGGCGCTTGCCAAGCCATTCAGGATGGCCTTGGTGTCAAAAGGTTTTGAGATGAACCACCTCGTTGCCCCAACCATTTGCATGGTTTTGATCAGGAAGCGGTTGGAGAACATGGCCAGCTTGATGGTATTGTCAATCAGGATGATTACGATCAGGGCAAGTACACCTGCAAGCGCAAGCAAAAAGTATCCTGTTTTTTTGACGATATTGTTCAGGTTGCTGACAACCGCATCGGGATATTTCACTTCACTGATGATGAAGTTTTTGGTAATCTCTTTGGTGATTTTACTCAGGCTGTCCTTGTTTACATATGCCGGCTCGAGATAGAAGTCTATGCTTGCTGGAAGGGGATTGTAATCCAATACCTTGTTCCAGTCATCATTGCCGTCTCCGATGAATTTTGCTCTTGCGGCTTCTTTGGTCACAAACTCCACGTTGCGGGCATAGGGCTTGCTTTCAATTGATTTTCTTACGATGTCGATTTCCCGATCAGGACTACCATCCCTCACAAATGCGTTGACCTGAACACTGCCTTTGAAATAGCTTTCCAATTTGCTGGCATTGATGACCAGCCATCCCAGCATGCCCAGGATGAAGAGCACAAGGGCTACCCCCAAAATGGCCATAAAATAGGATGGTTTGCTGCGTTTCATCGATGCATTGCGCTGTGCTGTCATGTTCGGTTTGGATTTTGTTCCTCAATTGCCCACGGTAATCATGTCAAAAATAGCAATTTTAAAGCGTTTGTGTATTTTTGCGGTTCCTAGAAGAAAGGTTAATTTTTTACACGCCCGCTTAAAGCAACATAAATGGAATACGCATTCAGGAATATTGAACGGAAATGGCAGGAGAACTGGAAGACAAACAATGCGTACAAGGTATCAAATAATAGCACCAAGCCTAAATATTATGTGCTGGACATGTTTCCCTACCCAAGTGGTGCTGGTCTCCATGTGGGCCATCCCCTGGGGTATATCGCCAGCGATGTGTTCAGCCGGTACAAACGACTGAAGGGATTCAATGTTTTGCATCCGATGGGGTATGATTCATTTGGGCTTCCCGCTGAGCAATACGCCATTGAACACGGAATTCCTCCTGCTGTTTCAACCGATCAGAACATTGCCACTTTCCGCTCTCAGCTGGACAAAATCGGGTTCTGTTATGATTGGGAGCGGGAAGTGCGTACTTCTGACCAGGAGTATTACAAGTGGACCCAATGGATTTTCCTGCAATTGTTCGACAGCTGGATGGACCGGAAGCTGCAGAAGGCTAGAAGAATCAGTGAATTGATCGCCATCTTTGAGACAGTGGGCAATGTCTCTAATCCCTGCCCCGGTGAAAAGAACCTTTCCTTTGCCGCAGCTGAATGGCTGGCATTTTCAGCAAAAAGAAAGGCTGAAATTTTGATGCATTACCGCCTGGCTTTTTGCGGGATTGGTGAAGTGAACTGGTGTGAGGCCCTGGGAACCGTGCTGGCCAATGATGAGGTCATCAATGGCGTGAGCGAGAGGGGTGGCCATCCTGTTGTTAAAAAGAAGTTGCGCCAGTGGTACCTCAGGATAACAGAGTATGCTGAACGCCTGCTGGCAGGGCTTCAAACCGTAGACTTTAGTGAGAGCATGAAAGACATGCAATCCAACTGGATTGGAAAAAGTTTTGGTGCAGAGATAGAATTTGAGCTCGACCTGGCTCATACAACAAACGAAGGCAAAAAACTCAAGGTATATACCACCAGGCCCGATACCATTTTTGGCATTGATTTTATGGTCATTGCTCCCGAACATGAGCTGGTGCCTACCATCACCACTGCCGAACAATCCACTGCTGTGGCCAGTTACATTGAATATGTCAACTCCAGGAGTGAGCGTGAGCGGATGGCGGAAAAAAAGATAACTGGCGTTTTCAGTGGTACCTACTGCAAGCATCCCTTTGAAGACAAGAAAATTCCTGTTTGGATCAGTGAGTATGTGCTTGCCGGATATGGTACCGGTGCCATCATGGCGGTGCCCTGCGGTGATGAGCGGGATTTTAAGTTTGCCAACCATTTCAACATTCCCATCACCAATATCATCGGATCTTTTTATGATGGTACGGAAGCCAACCCGACAAAAGAAGCCAGGCTTGAGAACAGTGGCTTCCTCAATGGATTGCTCATGTCTGATGCCATTGCTGTTGCATTGGATAAATTAGAGGCATTGGGGATCGGCAAACGGCATACCAATTACAAAATGCGTGATGCCGCTTTCAGCCGCCAGCGTTACTGGGGAGAGCCTTTCCCCATCGTATGGAAAGATGAGGTGGCGGTACCGCTGTCTTCCACTGAATTGCCTGTGGTGCTTCCTCCCATGACAGATTTGAAGCCTGGTCCGGATGCGCAGGGCCCACTGGCCAACCTTCCTGAATGGGCAGCATTCGAAGGTGGCATGAGAGAGGTGAATACCATGCCTGGCTATGCAGGAAGCAGCTGGTATTTCTTGCGCTACATGGATCCAAAAAATACCGATGCATTCTGCAGCAGAGAAGCCAGCGATTATTGGGGGCAGGTGGATCTCTACATTGGAGGAACCGAACATGCAGTTGGGCATCTGCTCTATAGCAGGATGTGGACCAAGGCCTTGTTTGACCTGGGGTATATCGGTTTTGATGAACCCTTCAAGCGACTCGTCAACCAGGGAAAAATTGGTGGCGACTCCCGGTTGGTGTACAGGATCAGGGGAACAAAACAATTTGTTTCTGCCGGCTTGAAAGACCAGCACGAGACTGATGAACTGCATGTCGACGTAAGCATGGTAGACGGATTGGATCTTGATATGGATGCCTTCAGGCAATGGAAACCTGATTTTGCTGAGGCTACCTTTATCACCGAAGACGGTATTTACAAATGTGGCAGCCGACTTGAAAAAATGAGCAAGCGCTACTTCAATGTTGTCAACCCGGATGATATTGTTGAGCGGTATGGGGCAGATACTTTCAGGATGTATGAGATGTTCCTTGGCCCAGTAGAACAGGACAAGCCCTGGGACACCAAAGGGATTGAAGGCGTACACCGGTTCATGAAAAAATTGTGGAGGCTGTTTTTTGATGCGGAAAAAGGTACCGTATTGACAGATGCAACGGCTTCAGATGCTGCTTGGAAGGCATTTTACAAGATGGTTAAAAAAGTGGAAGAGGATACTGCACGTTTTTCTTTCAATACAGCAGTGAGCAGTTTCATGATCGGAGTAAATGATTTGACCGATTTGCATTGTCACTCCAAAGACCTGTTGGCCAAATTCCTGGTGGTCCTGGCACCTTATGCGCCACACATTGCTGAGGAGTTGTGGGCT
>JBIJAE010000202.1:0-3613 GCA_044345895.1 Chitinophagaceae bacterium | reverse complement strand
ACCCGCCGGAGATGCCAAAACCATCCAGCAACTTCACTTTTTTAAGTTCCGCTTCGCCAGTATCTGCTTTGGAACGAACCTTCATTTCAACGTTGTTGTCAATACCAAAACCGATGCCACCGGTCTCTTCTGAAGCAAATGGGCCGTAAATACTGCCATCAAAAACGGACATCAGTACCTGATTGACCTGTTTATCCACCTGTTCTCGGTAATAATAGGGCTTCATCAGGTCTGGCTTGTAGTTGATGCCAAATTGAGGCCTCATCACATGCCGAATGGCCTGCACCCTGGCATCTTTTTTCTTTGACTGATAGGTACCAAAAACTGCAGTGCTGAAGGAAAGACCCATGGACATTTCTCTTGCAGCATTGAAACCTTTCTCCATGGTGGAATCCAACTTTTCAGTTACCGGATTCCATTTGCGGTAGAATTTCTGGGCAAACCAACGTTCTCTGAAAGAGATGTTGGGGGCAACCTGAAAAGGCCCCATTGGCGGCAGGGAAAGGGTGATGGGAATATCATGGCTGGCGCCCCATTGGAAGGTATCGATCAACTGTTTGAACCTGAATGCAGTGTCATAAAAGGATATTTGCCCCTTGTAACTACCGCTGTACCCCACACCCAGCTTCTCATACCATTTTGATTCCCCCACTGATTCTTTGGGCTGAAAGGGATAAATGGTGTTCATGACGAGTGCTACGTCAGGCAGGTTCAGGTTGACCATGCGTGTGGAAGTATTCTGGTTGTGGTTCAGGTTGACGGCAAGGTTGAATGGGGTTCCCTGCCAGGTTTTTTGGTAAGAAATAGAGGAACTCAACTGGTTGGTAAAGTTCATGGGCTGCATGTAATTGCCTCCTCCCTGCACATTCCCAGTGAACCCGGGATTGGCCAGGGCACCATTGGGTACCAGCCTAAGGTACTTGCTGCTACCCGCATTTACATTGGCACTGAAAGAAACACCCGGACGAGCTTTGCTGTCCATGCTGTGCGACCAGGTAACAAAGAAGCTTTTATTTCTGCTGAAGTCAGGATCACCCTTGAAGGCAAATTTGGTATTCTGCAAGCTGATGTTGAAGGTACCACTGTAGCGGTAGCGCATCCTGTAAGAAGGAGAGAAATTAGCCCGCCCGCATCCAGGTAATCGTTTACCGCCTTGTAATACCCCAATCCCTCCAATCCAACACCAAAATCTTCGGTAACCGTAAATTGCGGTGGAATGATGCCAGATTGCCTGCCTTTTTTCATGGGGAAAATCCCAAAAGGCAGGTAAATTGGAACGGGTACATCTTCAAATTCAGGATGCACAGGGCCGGTGACGACCAGTTTTTTGTTGATGAACTTGGCCTTGCTGAACCGAAAGGCAAAATGGGGTGTATCCAGGTTACAGGTTGTGAACCTGCCCCTGGAGGCAAAAAAAGTTTCTGGGTCTATTTTCTTCACTTTTTCAGCAAAATTGTAAAGTTCATCTTGCTGAAAGAAGGAACTGTAGGTAAGGCCTTTTTGGCTTTTGAAGTTAAACCTCAGGCTATCACTCACCGTGACGGTTTCGCCCTGTTTCATCTTGGCCATTCCGGTTACAATCCCAGCAGTATCCCTGCCCATTTTGGCTGTAACGTACTGGGATTGCTGGTCAAATACAATTGTAGGGGCATTGACCTGAAGGTCATCGTATTTGATTTCAGTCTTCCCGTAAAGCAGCATTTTCCTGGCATCCACCTCCAGAACCATAGAATCCTCTGCCTTGTGATCAACGGGCGAAGTAATGGAATCGGCAGATAATTTGAGGTTGAGGGTATCTACTTTTGCCTTCTTGGCAGCTGTATCCTTTTTACCCGAAGCGGGAATGGTATCTGCAGAGACAATGGTCAGATTCGGACGAAATGGGCTGGCAGAACGATGCGTTGAGAATGTTAAAATAGGAAGTACCCCTGAGCATAAAATCAAGATAAAAAGATATTTTAAGCTAAATTTGCTTTGGGGCTGTAGCATAGTTATGACGAGCAAAATTAGTCAATTTATGTTGTAAGATTTTGTGAAGATTCCGGATGGCTTCCTAAACTAAATGAAATTCAACTATGGTAAAATCAATACATTCATTTTCTCTGGTTTTTTCTTTGGTATTGATGCTGGGCTCAAAGGCAATAGCACAGCCCCCTGTCCGTGCACAAAAAATCAAAACCATCATCATTGACGCCGGTCATGGCGGAACAGACCCCGGTGCTCGCGGAGCGTATTCAACAGAGTCTCAAATTACCCTTCAAATTGCCCAAAGGCTGGACACCTTGCTCAGGAATGAGATGACAGATACGCGCATTGTAATGACAAGAAACACTGATATCTACCATTCTGTCACCGAGAAGGCCAGTTTTGCCAACAAGGAAAATGGAGACTTGTTTGTATGCATTCATGTCAATGCAGCACCACCCAGAAAAACAGTTACCGGTTATAAATCTGTCCCTTATTACAAAGGAAAAGGCAGTAAAAGAAAAAAATACTATAGGAAAGTACCCATTTATGCTACCTCACCCAATCCTGCACACGGAACTTCTACTTATGTTTGGGCAGCCGACAGGTCTGATGAAAAAGCCAAAGGCATTATTCAGGACGAGAGATACGAATCCTCTGCTGAGGTGATGGACATTCCTGATGTCAACAGCCCGGAAGCAATGATCAAGGCACGTCTTTGGTCTCAGAAATTTTTTAAAAACTCTGTGAGACTGGCTTCAATGATTGAAGATGAGTTTGTTGCAGTGGGCAGAAAAAGCATGGGGGTCTTACAAAGAAATCACATGGGAATCTGGGTACTACAGGCCACCAATATGCCTGCGGTGTTGATTGAAACAGGGTTCATCACAGACAAGGATGAAGAAGCCTACCTCAACAGTGAGACCGGACAAATTGAAATGACAAGGTCTATTGCCAATGCGGTGTTGAAGTACAAGGCGATGGTGGATGGGAAGTGAGGGTTTAAGTGTTTAGGGGTTTAGAGGTTAGGGGTTTAGGGGTTTAGGGGGAAAAAAATGAATTAATTTATGATGAAAATATCTAATGAGACGAAGGTTGGTGCGTTGACGGCCATATCGATTACATTGCTGATCCTGGGTTTCAATTTTTTGAAAGGGAAAAATGTATTTGCCAAAAAATCCACCATGTACGTCACTTTCAAGAGGGTTGAAGGACTCAATGTTGCGGACGGAATCAAAATCAATGGATTAAGGGTTGGTGCTGTTGAAGGGCTCGAAGAAAAAGACATGAGCCTATCGGAAGTGGTGGTGGCTTTTCAACTGCACAAAGAAATCAATATCCCCACAGACTCCTATGCCAAAATTGTTGCAACTCCTCTCGGATCAACTGCTATTGTCATCACCATGGGCAATGACAAAACCTTCTTGAATGAGGGGGATACCCTCAGGGGAATCGATAGCAAAAGCATGGTGGAAGACCTGAAGGAAGCACTTCAACCCACCGTTGAAAATGTAAACAAAACACTGGCCACCCTGGATTCTACCATCAGAAAAATAGGCAATGTTTTTGATGCTGAGGCCAAACAAAATATTGGTACTACTTTGGAGGAATTGGCATCAACCACTTCAAGACTCAATACATTGCTTGA
>JBIJAE010000201.1:0-3653 GCA_044345895.1 Chitinophagaceae bacterium | reverse complement strand
AACCTGCTGCTTTTTCCGATGGGTTTTTGCAACCCTGCAAAAAAGCGGCTCCACCAATGACTGTCCCACCCAGGATGAGGGCTACCCTTTCAAGTGCATCGCGTCTGTTCATAAACTGTATTTAGTTACTAAAAATACAAAAGAATAGTCAAAAAAAACAAATGGTGTAACTTGCAGACAATGGCATTAATAGACATAAGACTGCCTAAATCGATTGCCAATGCCCTGAGGCTTCCCACCAACTCACCCGGAAGACAACAAAGCCGGGTGCTGAAAACCCTTTTGAAAAAAGCCAGGCAAACACAATTCGGCGAACATTACCAGTTCAGTGAGATCCTCAAGAGCAAAACACCCCATGATGATTTTCGCAATCTCGTTCCTGCTTTTGACTACAGCACGCTCTACAATGAATGGTGGAACCAAACCCTGAAGGGAATTCCAGATGTATGCTGGCCCGGAAAAATAAAATATTTCGCACTGAGTTCCGGCACTTCAGAGGCTGCCAGCAAATACATTCCCATTACCAAAGAGCTGATGAAGGGCAACAAGATTGTGATGATCAAGCAGCTCTTGTCCTTGAGGAATTATGACAACATCTCATGGAAATCTGTAGGAAAGGGATACCTGATGCTGGGCGGCAGCACTGACCTTCAAAAAGGACCAGGCTATTTTGCAGGAGACCTCAGTGGCATTACCGCCAAAAAAGCCCCTCTCTGGTTTTCTCCCTTTTACCGGCCAGGAAAAAAAATAGCCAGGACAAGAGATTGGAACAGCAAACTGCAAGCCATTGTGGAAGAGGCCCCCAATTGGGACATTGGATTTGTTGTGGGTGTTCCTGCATGGATTCAGATGTGCATGGAAATGATCATTGAACGGTACAAATTGAAAGACATCCATGAAATATGGCCAAACCTCACTTTGTTTTGTCATGGTGGCGTGGCGTTCGAGCCCTACAAAAAAGGCTTTGAACGCTTGCTGGGCAAGCCAATTTCATACATTGAAACCTATCTGGCTTCAGAGGGATTCATTGCTTACCAGGACAGGCAGGATCCTGATGGCATGAAACTGGTATTGAATGAACACATATTTTTTGAATTCATTCCTTTTGATGATGAGCATTTTGACAGTGACGGCAACATCACTGATGCCTCCAGAACCATTCTCATTGATGATGTTCAGGAACATATCGACTACGCCATCCTGATCAGCACGGCTGCAGGTGCATGGAGATACCTGATTGGAGACACCATCCGGTTCGTGAACAAGGAAAGATCTGAAATCATCATCACCGGAAGAACAAAACATTTTCTCAGCCTGGTAGGTGAGCACCTCAGCGTAGACAACATGAACCGGGCCGTTCAGGTGGCCAGTGAAAAACTGAATGCCTCCATCACAGAATTTACTGTTGCCGGGGTGCCCATGAATGGCTTCTTTGGACACCATTGGTACATCGGCACAGATGATGCAGTTGATTTGACAGACCTCAGAAATATCATCGATGAAACATTGAAAGAATTGAATGATGATTATGCCGTTGAAAGAAAAAGTGCCCTCAAGGATGTTGTTGTGGAAATATTGCCGGAAAATGTCTTCATTTCCTTCATGGAAAGCAAAGGCAAGATGGGTGGTCAGCACAAGTTCCCAAGGGTGTTGAAGGGAAATGCCTTAGAGGAATGGAAGGGATTCCTGGCCAAAAGGTAAGCCCTTTACAAACAAAGCAAATTCTATGCTGATTGTTCAGTAATTTCAACCTTTGAATCCTTAAAATCAGATTGCTTTTCCACCATGCTCGAATCAATTGTCAAAGGAATTGGACTAGGGCTTATTCTGGCTGTTTCAGTGGGGCCAGTGATTTTTACCATCCTGAAACAAAGCATCAACAATGGGCCCAAGGGTGGTTTCAGTTTTATAGCAGGTGTATGGCTGAGTGATCTGTTGCTGGTGGTCATTAGCAACATGTTCTCTTCGCTGGTAATGGAAGCCCTGGCTTTCAAAAATACCATAGGATACATTGGTGCAGTGTTTGTTGTATCGCTCGGGGTATATTATGTTTTTTTCAAGAAAGTCAATTTTGGAGAGGATAAAAATCTGCTGCTGGTTGAATTCGGAAAAAAAGCCATTACAAAGGCATTCATGTCTGGATTTATCATCAATACATTGAACCCCAGCGTGATGTTGTTCTGGCTGATCAATGCAACAGCTTTTGCCGTGACCCATACCCCAGTTGAAAGATTCATTCTTTTTGGCACCTGCTTACTGGTCAATGTGGTTGCAGACATATTGAAGGTGATGCTGGCCGCAAAAGTTCGCCACAGCCTTACGCCTCATAACATCAATATCATCAATAAAATATCAGGAACAATTCTCATCATTTTTGGACTGGGCATTGTTTATGGGATTCGGTTTTTAAACAAGTAAAATGAACTTATTCAAAAGAAGCATCTTTCTGTTTCTGTTCTTGGGCATGTGCAGCCAGCTGTTGGCCCAGGGGTCAGACATGGTTGTGCTGAAAAAAGGTCCTGAAAAAACGCTCAAGACCTATCTTTCCGGCTCCCCCATTCACTTTGTAACCATTGCGGGTACTGAAGTGCAGGGAATGATCCGAAAAATCCAAAAAGACAGCCTCTACATCAATATTTATGACGAAAGGGCGGCCTATACCATCTGGGGCACCTCTTTTTGGGATACGGTTTCGGTAGGTCTATCGAGGTACCATATCAAGGAGGTCAGAGAAATTTTCAAGCCCCGAGAAAAATTCAGTTTCATCAAAAATGGATTGATTTTCATGATGGGCGGAACCTCCTATGCCATCCTTCACAGTGTCAATGCCCTTTACCTGAAAGAACCCATCATCCCTTCTACCATGGCCATATCAGGCGCTGTTGCACTCACCGGATTTGTGCTTGGACGGATCCACAAAAAAACAGTCACCCTTGGCAACAAATATTATCTTCAATACATTCCTGTCACCAAATAAGATCCCGTGCTGCGCATCATCAAAAAGATATTTCTCTTCCTGCTCATCTCTCACCTCGCTTACATTGCGCTGATCAGGTTTGTTGATCCCCCCATCACCATTACGCAAATCACCAGCATCGTTGAAGGAGATGGTTTCAAGAGAACGCATTTGTCTTTGGATGAAATGTCAACAGCCGCAAAATTGGCTGTGATTGCGGCAGAGGACCAGTTGTTTCCAGACCACAATGGGTTTGATATCAAAGGCATTGAAAGGGCCCTGGCTTTTAACAAAAAGAAAAAAGGGAAAAAGATCAGGGGGGCTTCAACGATCAGCCAGCAGGTGGCCAAAAATGTATTTCTCTGGCAGGGGCGAAGCTGGTTCAGAAAAGGATTGGAAGTTTATTTCACGTTCATGATAGAGCTGGTTTGGAGCAAGCAAAG
Source organism: Chitinophagaceae bacterium (assembly GCA_044345895.1). Lineage (GTDB taxonomy): Bacteria > Bacteroidota > Bacteroidia > Chitinophagales > Chitinophagaceae > Pollutibacter. The sequence continues at coordinate 254 of JBIJAE010000201.1, read as the reverse complement.
GATTCTGGAAGTCTACCTGAACGAAGCTGAAATGGGAAAGGGCATTTTTGGCATTGAAGCGGCCGCAAAAAAATATTTCAAGAAGCCTGCGTCCAGGCTTACACGAACAGAAGCAGCCATGATTGCTGCTTCACTGCCCAACCCGGTACGGTATACCGTAAAGCCAGTATCCACCTATGTTTCAAGGAAATATCCCTGGGTATTGCGCCAAATGAACAACCTTGATGGTGATCCTGATATAATGGCCATCATTC
>JBIJAE010000200.1:0-3658 GCA_044345895.1 Chitinophagaceae bacterium | reverse complement strand
AACGACCAACGTCCCCGCTAAAGGTGATCTGCTGGGGCTTTCCTGCTGTCTTAACGCGAAGGTGAACGGCCGCACTGCCAATGATATGCCCGGCATCTGTGTATTGCAATTCAATGCCATCTTCTATGGTGAACCATGCGTCATAATCAACTGCCCTGAACTGATCCATTGCCTGCTTCGCTTCCTCTGTAGTGTACAAGGGTTTCAGTAAAGGAAGCCCCGCAGCTTTTCTTTTCTTGTTGGTATACTTGATATCGTCTTCCTGAATGCCAGCAGAGTCTTCAAGCAAAACTCCTGTAAGCTCTCGTGTTGCTGGCGTGGCAAAAATCTTGCCTTTGAATCCATCGCTCACCAATTTGGGAATCAGTCCGCTATGATCAATGTGTGCATGAGAGAGCACCAGGTAATCAACTTCTCTGGGATCAAACCCCCAGTGGCGGTTCATGGCATCTGTTTCCTTGCCCATGCCCTGGAACATGCCGCAATCCAAGAGAATTTTTTTTCCGGAATCAAGGGTGAGCAGGTGTTTTGATCCTGTAACGCATCTGGCAGCGCCGTGGAAGGAAATTTTCATGCCCTAATCTACGCAAGATTATGATCAGATCCATTCATTGATCAAAAAAGAAAAGCAATCTCTGTGTAAAGGCAAATTATTGAATGGTCAGCTTGAACATGGAATCTGTACCGAGGAACCCTTCCAATTCATCTCCCACTACGCATTCTCCAACACCGGCTGGTGTTCCAGTAAAAATAACATCTCCAATGTTCAGGGAAAAATAGTTGGATACATGGGCAATGATCTTGTCAAAATTGTGGATCATGTCTTTTGTGTGGCCGCTTTGAACCAATTCCCCATTTTTTTTCATGGAAAACTGAACATTATTTTTGTCAAAATTGGCAGGAATTGGAGCCCATTTCCCGAGGACCGCTGAATTGTCCCAGGCTTTGGCTTTTTCCCAGGGGAGGCCTTTTTTCTTCAATTCAGCCTGTATATCCCGGGCTGTGAAATCAATCCCTACAGAAATGGCATCATAATATTTGTTAGCAGTCCTTTCCTGAAGATATTTCCCATTCTTGCATATGCGCAAGACTACCTCACACTCATAATGCAATTCATTGGTGAATTCCGGATAATAGAAAGGACTATTGGATTGAAGCAACGCAGATTTTGGCTTGATGAAAATAACCGGTTCGTCCGGCACCTCATTGCCAAGTTCCTTGGCATGCTCAGCATAATTGCGTCCGATACATAGAAATTTCATGTCTTCACTATTTAGGTAAGGTTGATAATCAGGATTTTTCATTGGAAATGGATTTTATAAAAGCTGGGCCAAAGATAATGGCTTTGGAGAAATTCAAAACTCAAGATGATTGACAGCCGCCATGGTTCGTTCAAGCCCCATCAACACAAATTCTTCAATGGCCTGGGAGGATCTTTCCAGTTTCAGCGAAACCAGGATTTCCTCTTTCTTGTCCCATTTTCCCAGCACATGCTCTACCTGCCGACCCCTCGGAAAATCATTTCCTATGCCAAACCTTAATCTGGCATATTGCGTAGTAACCATCAACTCCTGGATACTCTTTAACCCATTGTGACCGCCATCGCTGCCGGAAGGTTTGATTTTGAGCTTATTGAGTGGAACAGACAACTCATCTACCAATACAAACATACGGCTGATGTCGATATTTTCCTTCTCCAACCAGTATTTGACGGCCTTTCCACTCAAATTCATGTAAGTAGTGGGCTTGATACAGATAATTTTTTTTCCTTTCAGGCTGATTTCTGCCTTAAAGGCCAAACGGTCCATGGAGAAGACACCCTTGTGTTTGGCCACAAAATGGTCGAGGATGTCAAAACCAATATTGTGCCGGGTATGTTCATACTCGAATCCAATATTGCCAAGGCCAACGATTAAAAATTTATCCATAAAAAAAGCCCCAAGATAGAATCAAGGGGCTGTAAAGTAAAACTTTTGGGCTTATTTTTTTCCTTTTGAAGGAGCCGCTGCTTCTTCCTGCTTCAGCTGACGCGTCATGGTCACTGATGCAATCGGAATACGGGGAGAGTTCATGATCTCCAGGTTTTCAGCAGGAATATCCTGAACACGGATGTTTCCATTGAGTTCAAGGTTGGTCAAGTCAACCTCAATGTTCTCCCTAAGGTACTTAGGATAGGTTTTGAGTTTTACAGACTTAAGCCTGATCTCAAGCTTTCCACCCGCTTTCACACCAGCAGCAGTGCCGGTAAATTTCAGGGGAATGGTTGCACTAACCTTCTTGCCTTCTACGAGTTCAAGCAGGTCAAGGTGCGTGAGTTTGTCTGATACTTTGTTGAATTGCAAGTCTTTCAAAATGCAGGTGTAAGATTTGCCATCAACCTTCATTTCCACCAACTGGAAATCTGGAGTGTAGATGAATGGCTTCAGGGCAAGTGATTTGACTGCAAAGTTAACCTCTTGTGCACCCCCGTAAATTACACCAGGTACCAGGTCTTGAGAGCGCAACCGGCGGGTGGCTGTTTTGCCAGTTTCGGTCCTCAATTGTCCTTCGATTGTAATCGTCTTCATTGTATTGTGTTTAAAAAATGACTGCTTTGTGAGCCTTATTTATTCTTCAATTGTGAATGAATGAATAAGTTGGTTATGCTCTGGTTTTCATAGGCATTCTTGATGGCAGATGCAAACAGGGACGAAACACTCAATACTTTCAGCTTGGATGATGTTCCACGCAAAGGTATTGTATCACAAACCACCAATTCTTCCAGCACACTGTTTTCGATATTGGCATAGGCATTACCACTCAACACCGGGTGCGTACACAAGGCTCTCACACTTCTGGCACCTTTGTCTTTCAACAATTTAGCTGCCTTGGTCAGTGTCCCTGCAGTATCGCAGATGTCGTCAATCAAGACCACATCCCTGTTCGTTACTTCCCCTATCACCACCATGCTTGCTATCTCGTTTGCACGCTTTCTGTGCTTGTCACAGATCACCATTTCGACGTTAAAATAGCTTGCCATCTCACGAATCCTGTTGGCAGATCCCACGTCGGGGGCGGCAAAGGTAAGGTTTTCAAGCTGAAGATCGCGTATATAAGGGATAAAAATTGCTGAACTGTCGAGGTGGTCTACGGGGATATCAAAGTACCCCTGGATCTGTGGCGCATGCAAATCCATGGTTATCACCCTGTCTGCACCGGCTGCCGTGAGGATGTTGGCGACCATTTTTGACCCGATGGCCACCCTTGGCTTGTCCTTACGGTCCTGCCTTGCATAGCCATAATAAGGCATAACAGCGATGATCTTATACGCAGAAGCGCGCTTCGCTGCATCGATCATTAACAGCAATTCCAGGAGATTATCCCCCGGCGCGAACGTGCTTTGCACGAGGAAAACATAATCACCTCTTATACTTTCGAGGAAAATTGGCTGAATCTCACCATCACTGAATTTCTGGATGCTGATTTTACCAAGGGTGCCACCATTGGCGGCAGCAATCTTTTCGGCCAGGTATTCAGAACTTGTTCCGGAGAAGATCTTACAAGATGGACCAACACGCTGCATAAATAAAATTTATGCGCAAAGATAACAAAATGATTACAGCCTTTGGGCGATCATGCTGAGATGTTAGAGGATTGTGGAAAATGATAAATCAAAAAA
>JBIJAE010000199.1:0-3674 GCA_044345895.1 Chitinophagaceae bacterium | reverse complement strand
ACTTCCTTTGAGCTTGCAGATTACAAAATATCTTTTGCCTGACATGGAAAAATAAGTGTAGGAATATCCGCTTACCTGCGTTCCTGCCACTTCAATCTCCAGTACATAATCCGTCATTGAGCCGGTAGGGTCATCTGCTGAAGTAAATCCGCCAATCCATTGCCCACTCATCTTCTGGGCTGTGGCCTGCTGAAAACCCAAGACCAAAACTGAAAAAGCCAAAAGGGTAATTGCCCTTGAAGCAGCGCCAATTTCAGGGAAAAACGAATGCTTTTTCATCTTATTAATACACAATTCCATTTTTTTAATCACAACAATGCAAATTATTGTGAATTCAAGAGGGGCTTACCCAATACTTCGTTAAATTTGTCGTTAATTAAGCATTCAAATTCAACCGCATACACAAAATGGTCAATATTCAATTTCCGGATGGTGCAGTAAGAAGCTATGAGCTGGGCATAACTCCTATGGCTATAGCAAAGGGTATTTCAGAGGGGTTGGCAAAAAAAGTGATTGCTGCCTCCATTGATGGTGTTGTCAGCGATGCTTCCACTGCCATCAACAAGGATGCTGCTTTGAAACTCATCACCTGGGACGATGCCGACGGAAAATCAACTTTTTGGCATTCAACAGCGCACTTGTTGGCCGAGGCAGTTGAGGCAAGTTTTCCAGGTGTGAAATTTTGGGTAGGCCCTGCCATTGACAGGGGTTTTTATTATGACATGGATCTTGGCGGCAAAACAATTTCTGAAGAGGAATTGTCCAATCTTGAAAAAAAGATGGGGGATCTGGCCAAGCAAAACAATATTTTCATTCGCAAGCAGATTTCAAAAGATGATGCCATTGCCTATTTCACCGAAAAAGGCGATGAATACAAGCTGGATCTGCTGCAGGGGCTCACAGACGGAGAGATCAGCTTTTACACTCAAGGTGCATTTACCGATCTCTGTCGCGGGCCACATATTCCCCATACTGGTTTGATCAAGGCCATCAAACTGACTTCCATTGCTGGAGCCTATTGGAAAGGAGATGAAAAGAACAAGCAGCTTACCCGTGTCTATGGTGTGAGTTTTCCGAACCAGAAAGAGCTCGATGAACATATCCTGATGCTGGAAGAGGCCAAGAAAAGGGACCACCGAAAACTCGGCAAAGAGCTTGGAATTTTTACTTTTGATGACAACATAGGACCAGGTCTTCCCCTCTGGATGCCCAATGGTACTGTCATTATTGAAGAATTAGAGCGATTGGCGAAGGAAACAGAAACTGCTGCAGGATACAAGCGTGTGGTTACACCACATATTGCAAAGGAAAGCCTGTACATCACCAGTGGACATCTTCCATATTACGAGGATAGCATGTATCCTCCCATGGAACTTGAAGGTGTCAAATACTACCTCAAGGCCATGAACTGTCCTCATCATCACAAAATATTTTCTGCTGAAAACAGGAGCTACAGGGAATTGCCGCTTCGTCTTGCAGAATATGGTACCTGTTACCGCTATGAACAAAGCGGTGAGCTTTTTGGTGAGGGTGAGGTGCCTGCACATGAATGATGCCCATATCTACTGTTCAAAAGAGGATTTTGCCAATGAATTCAGGGCGGTCAATGACATGTACATCAAGTATTTCAACATATTTGGCATTGATAAATACGTGATGCGCCTCAGCTTGCATGACCCTGCAAAACTGGGCCAGAAATACATCAATGAGCCTGAACTTTGGCTGGAAACAGAAGAAATGGTCAGGCAGGTATTGATTGAATCCAACATACCTTTTGTTGAAGTTCCAGACGAAGGGGCTTTTTATGGCCCTAAAATTGATGTGCAGATCTGGAGTGCAATCGGTCGTGAATTTACCCTTGCCACCAACCAGGTAGATTTTGCCCAGGGCAGAAGGTTTGGATTGCAGTTCACCAACCGCGACAACCAGCCTGAAGTGCCATTGATCATTCACCGCGCTCCACTGGGAACACATGAGAGATTCATCGGATTCCTCCTGGAGCATTATGCAGGCAAATTCCCGTTATGGCTCTCTCCGGTTCAGGTGAAAATTCTTCCGATCAGTGACAAGTTCAATGATTATGCTTTCTCAGTCAACAAGCAATTGTTGGAGGCAGGCATCCGATCTGAGGTAGACGACAGAAGTGAAAAGATTGGCAAGAAAATCAGGGATACTGAACTGATGCGCGTTCCATATATGCTTGTCATTGGAGAAAAAGAACAGACCGAGGGATGCGTTTCCGTAAGAAGACAAGGAAAGGGAGATGCAGGACAATGTTCAGTATCAGAAATATTGTCTACCTTGACATCTGAAAACAAGAATCGGCAATCCATTTAATCAAAAAACAATAAAAACGGATACCACCTGATGCCGTCAGGAAATCCGAAAGCTACTATGGCATTATCTAACAGACCATTCAGCGGCCGTCCCGGTTCGGGCGGTCCAAGAGGAAGATTCCTCCCAAGAAAAGAAGCAGAACACCGCATCAACCATTTTATCAGGGTTCCACAGGTTCGCCTCGTAGGTGATAATGTAACGATGGGTGTTTACTCAACGCAAGATGCACTCAAAATGGCCCAACAGCTGGAGCTTGATCTGGTGGAAATTTCTCCACAGGTTGATCCACCTGTTTGCAAAATCATTGACTACAACAAATTCCTTTACGACAAGAAGCGCAAGGAAAAGGAAATGAAAGCCAAGAGCAAGTCTGCGGAACTCAAAGAGATTCGCTTTACTCCTGGTACTGACGACCATGATTTTGATTTCAAGGCCCGTCATGCAGAAAACTTCCTCAAAGAAGGCAACAAGGTAAAGGCCTATGTACAGTTCAAGGGTCGTGCCATTATGTTCAAGGAAAGAGGAGAGCTTGTTCTCTTGAAATTCGCTGAACGTCTTTCTGAAGTGGGTCAGGTTGAAGGTCTTCCCAAACTGGAAGGCAAGAGAATGCTCATGATCATTGCACCAAAATCAGCAAAGAAGAAGGTAACTGCAGCTGCAGAATAAGCCATACACCGCCAAATGATGTTTTTCAACAGTCCCTTCTGGTACTGACCAATGAAATTATCATTTGGCGTTTTTGTTATTTAGATTGACCTGCTCCTGGCATTGTTCCATTTGCCAGATTTGAGGTAGGCAAAAGACATGATGAAAATGCTGGTCCAGTAAACCCACTCGGATCCCCATCCCCAGGCAATTGATAAGTTGTAAACTTCCATCACCAGGTATACATAGGCAATGTACAGCACAATGGTGATCATTTCTATCATGAGATTAACCCTTGTATTTCCTGTTCCTGTCACAGCATTCAGACAAACTGTTGACACAGACATCATCAGGATGGCAACCGAAACAACCCTTAGCACCGGAACGGCCATGGTTAGAAATGCCGCATCTTCATTAAAAATGCTGAGTATTTCCCTTGTAAAGAGTTGAACAGGGATGAATACAACCAATGTTGATCCGGCACTCAGCATGGCTATTCTGCCTACAAGGATCATCACTCTTTTGCTCAGGCCCTGGCCAACCAGGTTCGATACCATTGTGCTGGATGTTGCGGCAAAAGCCCAGATGAAAATCCCATAAAAACCAAATAGCAGCCTCATCAGCTGGCTTACATCCAATGCCAGCATGCCATCATGAGAGACGAGGATAAAAAAGAACTCCCAGCTGATGAT
>JBIJAE010000198.1:0-3691 GCA_044345895.1 Chitinophagaceae bacterium | reverse complement strand
AGCGCCTCTTCGTCTCTCGGATTAACGATGATCCTAAGGTAGGCAACATAGTCCTTTACCTCTTTGCGCTGGTAAAAACTGATGCCCCCAAAAATCGTATAAGGGATGTTCATCCTCCGCAGTGATTCCTCCATGGCACGGCTCTGTGCGTTGGTTCTGTAGAGAATGGCAAAATCCCTGTTGAAAAAATGATTCCTGAGTTTTTGTTCCTGTATGGCGTCGGCCACAAATTTCCCTTCATCATTATCGGTCATGGTTCGGACCAATTTGATCTTGTCTCCTTCACTGTTTTCCGTCCACAACTCCTTTGGTATCTGGCCCTTGTTGTTGCCAATCACCTGGTTGGCCACATTCAGGATCTGCTTGGTGCTCCTGTAGTTTTGTTCCAGCTTGATGACCTTGACATCATCATAATCCTTTCTGAACAGGAGGATGTTTTCAATCGTAGCGCCACGGAATGCATAAATGGATTGCGCATCGTCTCCCACCACACAGACATTCTCGTGCATGGCACCCAGGAGCTTGATAATTTCATACTGCGCAGGATTGGTATCCTGGTACTCATCAATCATGATATGGCTGAACTTGTGCTGGTACTTGTGCAGGGCATCAGGATGGTTCTTCAGGATGAGATAGAATTGCAGAAGCAAATCATCAAAATCCATCGCACCATTCTTGAAACAGCGTTTTGCATAAGCTGTATAAATCTGTGCAATGGCCGGGCGGTTGGCACGGGCATCTTCCTGCTGCAGGCCAAAATCCTTTGCATATTCCTCTGCGGTTACCAATGCATTCTTGGCAGACGAAATCCTGTTGTAAACTGTGGATGGTTTGTAGATTTTGTCGTCAAGATGCAATTCATTGATCACCGTTTTCAATACACTCTTTGCATCATCGGTATCATAGATCGTGAAACTGGTTGGATAACCAACCCTTGACGCTTCCCCCCTGAGGATTCTGGCAAATACCGAGTGAAAGGTTCCGATGTATAAATTTCTCGCTTCGCGGTTGACCAATATTTTTTCAACCCTTTCTTTCATTTCCTTGGCAGCCTTGTTGGTAAAGGTCAGGGCAAGTATCTTGAAAGAATCCACTCCGTTGGCCATCAGGTGGGCAATACGGGTGGTCAATACCTTGGTTTTCCCGCTCCCTGCACCTGCAATAATCATCAAAGGACCATCAAGATGCAACACGGCCTCCCGCTGCTGCGGGTTGAGCTCATTCAGGTAATTAAACATGGTTGCAAGTTAATGAATTCGGTTCTTGGTTTGGGTTTATAGGCCAGATGTTAAAATTTTGTTTAAGGGGATTTAAGGCTTAAACCTTTGGAATTCGTTCGAGTCTATGTAACTGTGCGGGTGATGGTACCCCATAATCTTGAAACCTAAAAACAATAATTATGAAGACAAGTAAATTTTTTCTCGGCCTGGCCTCTGCAGTCATTGCCATGGTATTGGTTTTCTCAGCTTGCACAAAATCAGGCCTCAACGAAAACGGTGCTGTAGCGGTTTTTCTGACAGACGGACCTGGTGATTTCGACGCCGTGAACATTGACATCCAAAAAGTGGAAGTAAAAGTGGACAAGGATGAAAAGCACAAGCGTGATGAGAACAGAAACAGGTTGGATGATGACAAGGATGACCACCTGAAAAGAAAAGATGATTTCGGAGAGTGGATCGACCTAAACTTTACACCAAAAGTAATTGATGTGCTCAGCCTCAGAAATGGTATCGAAACACAACTTGGAACAGCCAACATTGATGCTGGAACCGTAAGAAAAATCCGCATTACCCTTGGAACCAAGAATACTGTTGTGAAAGCAGGGGTTACTTATGATATTTTGCTCGACAACCAAACTTCCAACTTCCTTTACATCAAATTGTTTGACGACCACAGGGAACGTGGTAACAGAAATGATGTGAAAGTTTGGGTTGACTTTGATATCGCCAGCTCAATTGTTGAGGTAAACCGCAAGTTCTACCTGAAACCAGTTCTTCGCCCTTTCTGCAATGCCAATTTTGGTGAAATTGAAGGAAAAGCGCTTCCGCTTGATGCAAAAGCAGTGGTTCGTGTAAGCAATGGAGCAGGTTTCAACGCGGTAGCATTGCCCAGCAGGGATGGTGCGTTCAAGGTACGTGGCTTGAAGGATGGTACGTATTCCGTAACAGTTGAGGGCCTTGCACCATATAAGCCTCAAACCATCACCAATGTTGTGGTCAAAAAAGGGCGGGACACCAAAGTCGGTACCATCACCTTGGTAAAATAAAAAGGGTTAAGGTTAAAAACGAAAAGAGGTCGTCCGTCTGTGGACGGCCTTTTTTATTGGTTTCCCTTCAAGGCTACCCCGCTCCGGGTTCCGGTATGTTTCCCATTGTTGATCACCAGCTTGCCGTTGACCAACACATATTCGATGCCTTTGGTGAATTGGTGCGGGTTTTCGTAGACCGACATGTCTTGAATGGTATTTTCATCGAAAATGAGGATGTCGGCAAACTTCCCCTCCATGATCAGGCCCCGGTCTTTCAGGTTGAACTTGGTGGCAGGAAGTGAGGTCATCCTCCTCACGGCTTCTTCAAGGCCAATCAGTTTTTCCTCCCTTACATATTTGGCCAATACCCTTGCATTGGTTCCATAACCCCTTGGGTGAGGCATTCCCTTTCCATTGCTGACACCGCCATCGGCCGCTGGCATGTTGAAAGGGTATTTCATGAAATGGGCAAGGTCCTTTTCATTCATGGTATGGTAAATCATCTGGGCATTGGCCCTGGCCAGCATGTCCAAAATGGTATTGGCTTCGTTGATGAATTTTTTCTTCCTGCCAAGGCTTTGGTTGATCTGGCTGATGTTTTTTCCGTTGAAACTGCTGTCCGGGCCAAAATTGGCTACAACCGCATAGGCATAATCTTTCCTTTTGGCCGCCTTCAAGGCCCTTGCCATTCCATCGATTATTTTTTTCCGCTGCTCGGCATTTTTCAGCCTTACCCTCAGGGAGTCCAGTCCACCTTCAAGGGCCCAGTCTGGAACAGTGACGGCAAGGTTGGTGCTACTGGCAGTGTAGGGATATTGGTCAATCGTAACATCATAGCCCTGCTTTCTGGCATTTTCCACCATGGCCAGGGTTTCCGTGGATCGACCCCAGTTGTTTTTCCCCGTCACCTTGAAATGGGATATCTGCACTGGAATATTGGCTTCCTTACCAATGGTGAGGGTTTCATTGATGGCTTCATCAACCTTTGTTCCTTCATAGCGCATGTGTGTGGCGTAAACCCCGCCCTTTGAAGCGGCAACCTTGGCCAGGTCTACAATTTCCTGGGTAGGAGAATACATGCCGGGCAGGTAGATGAGTCCGGTGGACAGTCCTACAGCCCCGTCTTCCATGGCCTTCAACATGAGGGCCTCCATTTTTTTCATTTCTTCTGGGGTTGCCTTGCGGTTGTCGAGGCCCATGCCCAGTCTCCTGATGGTATTGTGTCCAGCCAGGGTGGCTACATTGATGGAAGTTGTTGTGCTGTCAATCTTTTTCAAAAAAACAGCAATGTTATCGGCAGCACCACCACAATTTCCTGTAACCACAGAAGTGACGCCATCATAAATGTAATTATCAGCAGTAGGTCTTTCAAAAACGCCTCCTTCAATATGTGCATGCACATCAATAAACCCAGGCGAAACAACCCTATTTCCTGCATCGATC
>JBIJAE010000197.1:0-3719 GCA_044345895.1 Chitinophagaceae bacterium | reverse complement strand
ATTTGTGTTTCAAACGCGTGATATTGGTGACATCGCGGGTAGATTCTTTGATCGCATTGATATGGGGGATGGCAGACAATTCTTCAAACATGTCAAGGGTTACATCGATCTTGTAATCTACCGGATTGTTGTAGATCATGATGGGCAGATCAGTATTGGCCGCTACAGCCTTGAAATATTCAACCACTTCCCTGTCGTCTGCCTTATAGCGCATGGGCGGAAGCAGCATGATACCATCAGCACCCCATTCTTTTGCCAATTTGGCCTGTTGAATGGCGTCCTTGGTGGAGCCTTCCGCGATGTTCATGATCACAGGCAGTTTACCGGCAAGTTTTTTTACGGAAAACCTTACCAACAACTCTTTTTCATCCAAAGTTAGCGTGCTTGCCTCTCCAAGGGAACCTCCAATGATGATGCCATGTATTCCTGCCTCAACCTGGGCATCCAAATTTTTTTCATACATAGCAAGGTCTACCTGATCATTGGCATCAAAAGGAGTAAGCAAGGCGGGAAAGACACCTTTCCATTGAAATGAAGACATATTCTTTTGTTTTTTTCAAACTTAATCAAAAATCGGGAGTTGGAAATTACAAGAGGTGAATTAGCATTTTGCCGTTCATAGAATTATTGGTTTAAAGACGAAAAACAGCATCAATTCTGTTTATCTTTAGTCCGGTACAAATAAAAAATCGTTTTGGTTGAGCAGGAACTGATATTGCGGCTAAAAGCGGGCGATGGCATTGCCTTCAAGGAATTGGTGGAAACCAGGCAGTCCCTTGTATTCAACACCGTGCTTGGTTTTCTGCAAAACCACGAAGATAGCGAAGACGTAACCCAGGATGTTTTCATCAAGGTTTTTGAGTCTATACACCAATTCAAGGGGGAATCTGCCCTCTCTACCTGGGTGTACCGGGTAGCTGTGACAACAGCCCTGGAATTCATCCGGAGAAAAAAAAGGAAAAAAAGATTTGGGTTCTTAAGCCCAATTTTAGGCGACAACAATGAACCCACCATCGAATTGGCTGATTTTCATCACCCCGGCGTGACCCTGGACAACAGAGAGAAATCCGCAATGCTTTTCAAAGCAATAAAGGAATTGCCTGAAAACCAACAGATTGCGTTTGTGCTCAACAAGGTGGAAGGATTAAGCTATCAAGAGGTTGCCGAAATAATGAAAACCAGTCTTTCCGCGGTTGAATCATTGTTGCACAGGGCCAAGACAAACCTAAAGGAAATATTAAAAAACTTTTATAACTTGGACTAGGACCGCAATGTCTTGGTGAAAAAGTCATCTACTATAAAGAAGGAACACATGAAAAAGAAATTTACATCAGAAGAAATCATCAACAGCCTGGAGGGGATCCAAAAGGCAGAGGGGTCTCCTTTTCTTTTCACCAGGATACAGGCCAGGATGAAAAAAGAAGAAAATAGGCCGGAGATGGTATTTTTCCGGTTCATCACCCGCCCAGCCTTCGCATTGGCCATCGCCTTGTTTTTCATCGCCATCAATGGTTACCTGGTAACAAGCGTCAACAAGAGGAATACAATGGATGATTTTGGACAGCCACTTGCCGCTGAATATGTGCAGCATGATTTGAATCCTTACGAAACAAACGAACTACCATAATGAGCCAAACAAGATACAAGTGGATGCTTTTTCTGGTGATCATTTTGGTTGCCTCCAATATTTTGCTCGGATATTTGCTCATGCAATCTGGGAATCAGCCTGTTGAAAAGAAAAAGAAAGCCAATGATGTTTCAGCCTGGTATACAGAGGTTGGCCTCGAGCAAAACCAAATTGATACATTCAAGATCCTGAAGGAAGAGTATTTTAAGGACATGAAACCGTTGTGGAGCGATATCCGTCTACTCAAGGATAGCCTTTACCGTCAACTGGAAAAAAGCCCTGAGGACAGCAGTGCACAAAATATCCTGCTGATGATCAGCAAAAAAAACCTTGAAGTTGAATCAAGGACTTACCTCCACTTTACAAAATTGCGTAAGTTTTGTACGCCAGCACAGCAAGCAAGGTTTGATACCATCATCCCCAAGCTCATCAACAGAACCGGAAAAAGGCGTTGATTATTTTCTTACTTTTCTGATGGCCTCTTCCAGCAATGGTTCCATCACTTTGTAGCCTTCTGCTGTAGGATGAACGCCATCACTGGCATATTCTTTTCTCATGCCTTTGTTGTCATCTACCACCACGCTGTAAAGGTCCAGATAATAAAACTTGTTTTCAGTGGCGAACTTCTTGATGGCCTCATTGAGTGCAATCACCTTATCCCCTGGGGCAAGCCCTGGACGCCATTTAAAATCTGATGCCGGCAACACGGAACACAAAATCACCTTGATCTTGTTGAATCTTGCGAGTTGTGCCATGGCCTTGATATTGTCCAGCGTATGGGCTGGATTGTAGGGAGCATTGTTTTCTGCAATATCATTGATACCAGCCTTGAGCACCATGATTTGGGGTTGCAGGGCGATAACATCATCATTCATCCTCAGCAACATTTGAGGAGTTGTCTGACCACTGATACCCCTGTCAAAATAGGGTTTGCCAGAAAAAAATTCAGGCCGAAGCTTGATCCAGCCTTCAAAAATGGAATTACCCATGAAAACAACACGGGTTTCATTCTTCAAAGGCGGCGCTACTTTACTGTTTTCTGACGCATATCTTTTGAAATTGGCCCAGTCTATCCAGTTGTCGTTGATCGTTTTTTGTGCCATGATTGACATTGAAATACACAAGAGTGAGAACCCTAATAATAATTTTTTAACCACCTGTATCATCTTCTTTTTTTTATTGATTCAAATCATCCGTACAATTCGAAATGGATTGATTTCTTGTCTACACCCAGATCTTGAATGCGTTGTCTAGCCTCTGTGATCATGTCTTTCCAGCCACAAAGATAGAAATGGGGCATTTCTGTTTTGCCCTCCATCAGTTGCTCATAGACGCCGTGCACATATCCAATACAAAGGCCTTCTGGCACTGTTTCTTCTCTTGAGAAAGTTGGAAAATAATGGAAGCTTGGTAGCTTTTGCTTAAGGTCCATGAGTTCTTCCAGGTACAATGCATCCTTGCATTTTCGGGTGCCATAAATCAGGTAAATATCCTTGTGGGGAATATTGTTGTGGTGTATGTGCTGGATCATGGACCGGAACGGTGCAATTCCAGTACCCGTGCATACCATGAAAATATCGGTTGTAATAGGATCGGTCAATACAAAATGACCCTGTGGGCCACGCACTGGAAAAGTAGTACCAACGATGGCTTCATTGAAAAGATAAGTTGTTCCCAAACCACCTTCCATGAGAACAATGATCAGTTCAAAAACATTGGTTCCATCTGGAGCAGACGCGATAGAATAGCTTCTCCAGCGTTTGTTGGGCTGTTCGTGAATGGGAAGATCCAATGTTACAAACTGGCCTGGAATAAAATCAAAGCTTTCCAGTTCCGGAATTTGCACCCAGAATTTTTTGGTGGAAGCTGTTTCATTTTCAATGCGGATGATTTTTCCTGTTTGCCATGGTTGGACTGCCATAAGCCTAATTGTTATTGTGAATGAAGCTGGGTTGACTGTTCATTGCTCAGGCTTTGAGCTTTATCATCACCAATCCAAAAACCATCATTGCCATTCCTGTATAAAGATTGATGCCATGTTTGAGTGAAGTGGTTGTTGCATAACCAATCAACAATACAAGGGCAACCAAAA
>JBIJAE010000196.1:0-3723 GCA_044345895.1 Chitinophagaceae bacterium | reverse complement strand
TCATCGTCGCGTTTAGCCCTCTCCTTTTTGACGAGAAACATGGCCTTGTTTTCAGGCTTTTGGTATTGATTGTTGGCAGGTTTTCCCAGGCCATTGGCATAGTCATCGGCCTCTGGCTCCATGTAAGGAGTGTTCCATGAAACTGGATCAATCTTTTTGATGGCACTGCTGGGGTGAAAAATTTTGCCGGTCCCAACGGTATTATAGCCCTGCGAAATCAAATATTGCGGCAAGGTGACGATGTCAGGATTGATGTCACGCATTTGCGTTTTCAGGTCCCACACTTTTGTATAATCAGGCCTCATCCCCGTCATCAGGCTGGCACGGGTGGGGCCGCATACCGACTGTTGACAGTAATTGTTGGAAAACATGGTACCCATTTTTGCGAGGCGATCAATGTTAGGTGTCTTAATGAGTTTGTTCCCATAACAGCCCATGATGGGCTTCAGGTCATCCACCGCGATAAAAAGGATATTGGGTTTCTTTGGTTGCTGGGCCAACAGGTCCAATGAAACAATCATTAGCATGATTAAAATGGATACAAATTGCTTCCGGGTCATGATGATTTTTTTAAATGATGCAACAACTTATTTAACCTGAATTGGCTGCTCACCCAAACAAAATCCTGCAACCATGCTTAATATTAGCCAAAATAATTGACAATCCCTGGTGCTTTCAGCAGAAAAAAACCATGTTCATACCACAAAAAGGGTATACCCGAAACTGACAAAAATCATATAAGTGGACTATTTTCGTCATTCGTAGCATTTAGTAAAAAATCAAATATTTACACCGTTAAAGCTCTGGTAGGTAGGGAACATAATTTATCACATTAAAACCCAACCATCATGACCAGAATCACCTCCTATTGCCAGACCTGCACAGTGAAAAACTGTATCATGCTCAAGTCTTTCGGACAAGAAGAGCATCACCTGTACAAGCCGTACAAGCATCACTATGAATTCAAAAAAGGGGAACTGATCTTCCGAGAGGGAGATGAAATCAACGGCCTTTACTTTATCCAGTCTGGCGTCATCAAGCTGGAAATGAATGCAGAGACTGAAAGACCATTTATCCTTCGCCTGGTGGGTGCCGGTCAAACAATGGGACATCGCTTTCTGAGTTATACAGGATTGCAACCTTATTCTGCCTCTGCAGTGGAAGACAGCCGTGTTTGCTTCATTGAGCTTGGCTTTTTCAAGAACCTGATGCAGAAAAATGAATTGCTCCAGGAGGAAATCAGAAAGATCTTCCTGAGGGAAATCCGCACAACCGAAGTCAAATTGCTGCAAATTGCGCAACAAACGGTCAGGGAAAAAGTGGCTGGCATCCTTGTTCATCTGGCAGAAACCTATAATTACAAGCAAATCGGGATGGGCATCCGGGTGCATGTGGACCGCCAGGAAATGGCTGATCTGGCAGGCACCACCAAGGAACAGGTGTCAAGGATCCTGGCAGACTTTGACCAGGAGCAGCTGATCCGGTTCAGGGCCAAACACTTCAAATATATTGCTGTAGACAAACTTCGCCAGATCGCCGAAAGACATGCCCTTCCATTGGCTGTTCCACAGCATGCTGAAGCATAAAAACAAGGCTCCATCATTGTTATATTGGGTGCTACTTAGTAACTTCGCGGCTGAAAAAACAATACCATGGCAGCAAAGATAAAAGTGCACAACCCAGTCGTAGAACTCGACGGGGACGAGATGACAAGGATTATTTGGAAATTCATCAAGGATAAACTGATCCTCCCTTACCTTGAACTTGACATCAAGTATTATGATCTTGGTGTAGAGTACCGCGATGAGACCAATGACCAGGTAACCATTGATGCGGCAAATGCCATCAGGGAACATGGCGTGGGCATCAAATGCGCTACCATCACCCCTGATGAGGCACGCGTAAAGGAGTTCAACCTGAAGCAAATGTGGAAAAGCCCGAACGGCACCATCAGGAACATCCTGGACGGAACCGTTTTCCGCGAGCCTATCGTCATCAAGAATATACCCCGCCTGGTAACCAACTGGGACAGCCCCATCATTGTTGGACGCCATGCGTTTGGTGACCAGTACCGTGCCACAGATTTTGTGGTTCCTGGCAAAGGAAAACTCACCATCAAATTTGAAGGCGAAGATGGTACCCTGATTGAACATGAAGTATACCAATACAAAGGTGCTGGCGTTGCCCTGAGCATGTACAATACCGATGAGAGCATCATGGGTTTTGCAAGAAGCTGTTTCAACATGGCTTTGCAAAAAGGATGGCCGCTTTACATGAGCACCAAAAATACCATCCTGAAAAAATACGATGGTCGCTTCAAAGATATTTTTGAAGAAATCTACCAGAACGAATTCAAAACTGCTTACGAAGCAGCGGGCATCACGTATGAGCATAGGCTGATTGATGACATGGTGGCCAGCGCCTTGAAATGGAATGGCAAGTTTGTATGGGCTTGTAAGAACTACGACGGTGACGTACAAAGCGATACTGTTGCACAAGGATTCGGTTCTCTTGGATTGATGACTTCCGTTTTGGTTACGCCTGATGGAAAGACCATGGAATCAGAGGCCGCACATGGAACTGTTACCCGCCACTACCGCGATCACCAAAAAGGAAAGCCAACGAGCACCAACCCCATCGCATCCATTTTTGCATGGACACGTGGATTGGCCTTCCGTGGAAAACTGGACGATAATCAGGCCCTGATTGATTTTGCCAATGCACTCGAAGCCGTTTGTATTGAAACAGTAGAAGAAGGAAAAATGACCAAAGACCTGGCCGTATGTATCCATGGCAACAAGGTTGTTCATGGTGATCACTATCTCTATACAGAAGAGTTCCTGGATGCGATTGACAGCAATTTGAAGAAGAAGATGGGTTTAGGGGTGTAGAGGTTTAAAGGTTTAAAGGTTTAAAAAATACAATCCCGGTTCGAGAGAGCCGGGATTTTTTTATTACTAAAACACTCAAGCGTCCCCCATTAACCCCTAAACCCTTAAACCTCTACACCTTAAACCTCACCTCCCCATCATCCTATTCCACATCACCCTGGCTGACTCCATGTTGAAGCCGGCCATCCTGCCGCGTTGTACAATCAGGTCATTGTCTTCCGGGTGGTTCAGGTAATAATGAAAGGCAAACCTGCTGTTGGGATTTTGCCATCCATTGATCTGACCAAAACGCAGGTCGTTGAAGACAAGCGTATCCTTCCATTGCTCAACGGTATAATAGCCCTGTGAGAATTGCTTCAACTCCATGACTTCCTTGTGGTCGGCCACAGGCTTGAGCAAGGCTTCTTTTTTTTCGATATGGTGCAAAGAGAAGGCTTCAGGCTTGTCAAAAATAGAGCGATAACCCACCTGATAGCCAGTGCTGTCTTCTATCACCACAAACCAAAGCAGGTTGTTGAGCAGGGTTGGTGTCGTAAAATAGGGCTTGTTTGCCCCCAGGTTCGCAACGGCATATTGTTTCACATCCCTGTTGATGGAATACTTGTTGTACAGCGCAAATCCCATGTAGAGCATTGCTGTAAAGACGCCTGCCCTCGCCCATTTCAGGCGATGCGCATGATCGGTTTTCAAGAAAATCAGGAAGCCAAATGCGATGGCAGGAAGAATACTAAAAAGTGGGTCCGCCACATAAATGACATTGAAGGATATCCTGGTGGAGGAGAAAGGTTCAAACCAGCCAATCCCATAGTTGTTCATGGCGTCCAGCAAAAGA
>JBIJAE010000016.1:0-13638 GCA_044345895.1 Chitinophagaceae bacterium | reverse complement strand
CTACCGTTTCGATTGCTGCAAATTTTGTATCATGCAACACGGTACCCGTTGAAAGGATGATGAAAAAAAAGACCAGGTTGGAAAAAAATATGCCTAACCTGATATCCTTTTGCATCCCATGGATGATCCTTTTGTCTACCACCAGTTTTCTTTCCTCTACTTCTTCCACTTCCATGGATGTTTGCCAGAAAAAAAGATAGGGAGAGATGGTGGTTCCCAGAATGCCAATGATGATCAGCAGGTACTCCCTGGTCCAGATCATCTGTGGGATAAATGCTGCCCTTAGCACGGCCTTCCAATCTTGTGTTGTAAGAAAAGGAACAATGATATAGCAGAGCAGGGAAAGGCAAAGCCATTTGAGGTAAAGTGAAATCTTGGAATAAGGCAACACAACGATGGCGTATGATATGATAGCCCCAAATCCAATGCTGAAGAGGGGTGCAGGAACAGCAGGGAACAACATGTTGGATACTGCGCCCATGCCGGCCAGGTCTGCGCTGATATTCAAAATGATTGCGGTGAAACTTACTGCAACAATCAGCAGTACAAGCCACCTGGGATAAAACATTTTGATGGTTCCTATCAGACCCTTGTTGGTGACAAGTCCAATTCTGGCACACATTTCCTGCAAGGCTGCCATCAATGGAAAAGTAAATACTGCTGTCCACAATGCAGCCAATCCAAACATGGCACCTGCCTGTGAATAAGTGGCAATGCCCGAAGGGTCATCATCACTGGCGCCAGTTACCAGTCCTGGTCCAAATCCGCGTTTGATCTTTTTCAGGATGTTGGCCTTGATTTTTTGCAGCTCCATGTTAAACGATGATAAGACAATGCAGGATGTTTTGATCCAATCCCTGAATCAATATTGTCAAAACCTTTCGAAAAATAAAAAAGCCAGGCGTTTTGCCTGGCTTTCAATGTTATTTATAACCCCATTTTTTCATGATTTTGATGTCTTCTTCTGCACATTCCATTGGGGTTTTGCCTTGATAGGATTCCTGTTCAATGATAAAATGTTTTGTGCCTGATGCCCTGCCAAGATCAATGATTGCTTTGATGGGAACAACGCCTTTGCCGAGAACCGTAGATTCAAAAGGCTCATGTCCTTCTGTTGCCTTGATCTCGTCTTTTACGTGCATCGATTCAAACCTGCCAGGATATTGTTGCATGACTTCAAGTGCCTTGGCCCCACCATTGAGCATGTTGCCGATATCCAGCTGTTGCATCACGAGATTGGGATCCGTCTCAGCGAGGATGATGTCAAAAAGCACCTTGCCTTCCACTTTTTCACTGAACTCAAAATCGTGGTTGTGGTATCCGAATTTCATGCCAAATTTTTTGCAAAGCTCACCAGAGCGGTTGAAGATTTCCATGAAAGCTTGCAGGTCATTCATTGATTTCCGCTTGCTTTCTTCCAGCCATGGGCTGATGACAAATGACTGTCCCATGGCAGCTGCATCTTCAACTGTGTATTTCCATTCATTGGTAAAGTCTTTTTTGGTGGCATCCCAATGCTTGGCATCCAAAACCGTATGACCACTTGGCATGCTCATGCCAAAGCCGTTCAATATTTTCTTGAACTCAGACACGCTCCATCCATAGAATTTCCTGTTCGCATAATTGGCATGCTCAACATGCCTGTAACCCATGTCAGAGAGTTGTTTCAGGGTGCCCAAAGGATCTGCTTTCATGTCTGCTCTTACGGAGTAGAGTTGAATGCCAGTGAGCTCACCTTTTTTTGCTGCTGCAAAAATATTCTGTTGGAACAGAGAAATGCCGGCTGCTGCCAGCGCACTGTTGCGAATAAAACTTCTTCTGGATCTGTTCATGGTTTATTGTTTGTGTTAACTATGCCGTTAAATTACAAAAAAACTTTGTTAAGTATTAATCAGAAAACTTTTTACAGGAAGGGAGCTGTCCTGCTTTTCTTGCATTTTTTAAGTCCTGCAGGTGGGCCGGCATAGACAAGTGTGCCTCCCTCATCTCCGGCTTCAGGGCCCAGTTCAATGGCCCAGTCTGCAGATTTGATTACATCGGTATTGTGTTCAATCACGATGATGGTATGACCCTGGTCTACCAGGGCATTGAACGAAGTCAATAGTTTTTTGATGTCATGGAAATGCAGGCCAGTGGTGGGCTCATCAAAAATAAACATGATTTTATCCTGATGTCCTTTTCCTCTGCCCAGAAAGCTCGCCAGCTTCACACGCTGCGCTTCACCGCCAGAAAGCGTACCGCTTGATTGGCCCAGCTTTACATAGCCAAGTCCGACATCGGTAAGGGGCTTCAATTTTCCTGAAATGTCTTTTTCGTCTTTGAAAAATTCGATTGCTTCGTCAACACTCAATTCAAGCACATCATAGATGTTCTTTCCCTTGTATTGTACTTCCAATACTTCTTCCTTGAATTTTTTTCCTCCGCAACTTTCGCAGGTCAGGTGTACATCTGCCAGGAACTGCATTTCTACTGTTTGTTCTCCCTCACCCTTGCAGGCATCGCAACGTCCTCCATCTACATTAAAGGAAAAATGCTTGGGAAGATATCCCCTGATCTTGCTCAGTGGCTGTGAGGAATAAAGGTCCCGCACCCCGTCCCAGGCCTTGATATAGGTAACAGGATTGCTGCGCGATGATTTACCGATAGGATTCTGGTCAATCATCTCCACCTGCTTGATCAGCTCGGGGTTGCCGGAAATTTGTTTGTGCGCGCCGGGTCGGTCTGATATACCACAGATGCTTTTCTCCATCGCAGGAAAAAGAATCCGTTTTACCAATGTTGTTTTTCCGCTTCCGCTCACCCCACTTACTACAGTGAAGATGCCCAGGGGGAAATCCACATCAATATGTTTGAGGTTATTTTCATGAGCATCTTCAATCCTGATGTAATTTTTCCAGGGACGAATCTTCTCAGGAACCTCAATCGACATATCACCCCTCAGGTACTTTGCAGTCAGGCTTTTTTCTGATTTGATCAGTTCTTTATAGTTGCCTTCCGCCACCACTTCTCCTCCCTGATGGCTGGCCAGTGGTCCCATGTCAATGATATGATCGGCTTCGCGCATCATCAATTCGTCATGCTCCACCACCACAACGGTATTGTCGAGGTCGCGAAGGTTCTTCAATACCTTGATGAGGCGCTCTGTATCCCTGCTGTGCAGACCAATGGAGGGCTCATCCAGGATGTAAAGTGAGTTGGTGAGGTTGCTGCCCAGGCAACGCGTCAATTGGATGCGCTGGCTTTCCCCACCACTGAGGCTGTTGGCCAATCTTTCCAGGGAAAGATACCCCAGTCCAACATCCAGCATGGTATCCAGGCGTTGGTTGATTTCAATCAGGATTCTTTTGGCAATGGTTTCCTGGTAAGGAGAAAGTTTGAGATCCCTGAACCACTTGGCCAGGTCTCTGACAGGCATCCTGCAGAGCTCGCCGATATCCCTATTATTGACTTTCACATACAAGGCATCTTTTCGGAGGCGGTAACCTTCACAAGACGTACACAAGGTCCTGCCCCGGTATCTTGAAAGCAAGACCCTGAACTGTACCTTGTAAAGATTTTCTTCTACTTCTTTAAAAAATTGGTTG
Source organism: Chitinophagaceae bacterium (assembly GCA_044345895.1). GTDB lineage: Bacteria > Bacteroidota > Bacteroidia > Chitinophagales > Chitinophagaceae > Pollutibacter. The sequence continues at coordinate 10,054 of JBIJAE010000016.1, read as the reverse complement.
ATGCCCAGCGCAGGCTTGCTGCCCTTCCACAAAAGGTCTTTTTGTGCCTGCGTAAGATCGGCATACGGGCGGTGGATGGGGAAATCAAATTGCTTGGATGTTTTGATGAATTGCTCTCTCCACCAGTTCATTTTCTCTCCCTTCCATGGGGCCACAGCACCGTCAAAAACACTCAAACGGTGATCAGGAATGACAAGGTCTGGGTCAATACCCAGGATCTGTGAATAGCCTTCACAAAGTGGGCAAGCACCATAAGGGTTGTTGAAGGAAAAAAAATTGGGAACCGGTTCTTCAAAGCGCATTCCATCCAGTTCAAAAAGGTTGGAAAAGCGATAGGGATCTTTGTCATTCTTTTTGATGTAAAGCGCACCTTCACCTTCGTAAAAGGCCAGGGACAGGGAGTCCAGGATCCTGTTCTCTTCATCCTCATCAAAATCCTTGGCCACGAACCGGTCAATCAACAAATAGGTTTCGCGGGTTGGTTTCCATTTTTTTTCTTCCAGCAATTCCTCCAGCTGCAGGATCTCTCCGGCGCTGTTGTCATAGAGCCTTGAAAATCCTTTTTGCATTAAAATTCCCAGTTCTTCTGCTGGTTTTCTATTGCTTCCGGAGGGGAATGAAGAGAGCAAATAAAGCTTGTCTCCAGCCTTGCATTTTTTGATGAAATCCAATACATCCCGAACATCATCTTTTTTGACCTCATTCCCGGAGATGGGTGAATAGGTTTTTCCAACCCTGGCAAAAAGCAACCGCATGTAATCATAGATCTCTGTCATGCTGCCCACTGTAGAACGGGGTGTTCTGGTGATTACTTTTTGTTCAATGGCAACAGCCGGACAGAGGCCCGCAATATGATCAACATCTGGCTTTTCCATTCGCATCATGAATTGCCTCGCATAGGCGCTTAGGCTCTCTGCATACCTTCTTTGACCCTCGGCAAACAGGGTATCAATGGTCAGGGATGATTTCCCGGAACCGGAAACACCCGTCACCACGATGAGCTTATTCCTAGGTATTTCTACGTACACGTTCCGTAGATTGTGCATGCGAGCTCCCTGGATATGAATCGAGTCGCTGGGCAAGATGGCTTTTCCTGTTCTCTTCTTTTCCTTTGCTGTTGCGGGTTTTGGCATAATCAATTACAAATATAAAATTAAAGTTGCTTTAATGGGTCGAGTACTTTTACCCGCCTTTAACAGGCCTTTGACATTTATATGCTTATGTTGCATACACGTAAATACGTAATTGCCTAAATTAGGGTCTTAAAAACTTTGATGGTTGTCAGATAATTTTAGCTTTGACATATGATACCAACGAAAAGGTATCATAAAACCAAATCCAAGTAAACTAAAACCATTCCATGAGATCCTCTATCAACCTAACTGACCAACAACTGATTCAGCTTTTTGTTAATGGCGATTCCAATGCATTGGAAGAGTTGATCAAAAAGCACAAGGACAGGATTTTTACTTCCATCGTCATCCTTGTAAAGGACAGGAGTCTGGCTGAAGACATTTTCCAGGAAGTTTTCATCAAAATCATTGATACCCTTCGTTCTGGCAGCTATACCGATGAGGGCAAATTCCTCCCATGGGCCCTGCGAATTGCGCACAACCTCTGTGTGGATCATTTCAGAAAAGTGAAGAGGACCCCCATAGTACACAGCAATGACGAGCATGATATTTTTGAAAACCTCAACCTCTCTGAGGAAGGTGTAGAAGGTGTCATCATGAGGAGCCAAAGCCATGAGCGTGTTCGCCAGATGCTCGACATGCTTCCACAAGACCAAAGGGAAGTCATTGTACTCAGGCATTTTGCCAACCTCAGCTTCAAAGAAATTGCAGACAAGACCAATTGCAGCATCAATACAGCACTCGGAAGAATGCGTTACGGATTGATCAATCTTAGAAAATTAATGGTTGAGCACCAGGTTGCGCTCTAAAAGATAGTTTTTCTCATAAGCAGTACGAGGGACCGTTTTCGGTCCCTCTCTTATTTTGTAGCATTGGCGAAGGCATCCAGCCCACATTTCAGCCAGCTGGTATAGGCCGATGCATCTGGGGTATAGCCAACAGGGGAGGTCAGTAATTTTTCGTCCGGCGAAATGGCCACATACCAGGGTTGCGAAGTGGCATTGAAATTCTCGGTTTGGAATTGACTCCATTTGTTGCCAACTGTTTTGATGTTCACCGTTGCGCCTGATTTTGTGGTGTAAACCATTTGCTGGTCTGCTGGCAATACTTGCTTGTCATCCACATACAAGGAAACCAGGATGTATTTTTCCATTAATTCCTGTACTTCAGCTTTTGTCCATACGTTCTCTTCCATCTTCCTACAATTGACGCAGGCCCAGCCAGTGAAATCAATCAGCAGCGGCTTGTTTTGTTTTTTTGCGAGGGCCAATGCTTCCTCATAATCTTTCAGTGGCTCATCACAGTTTACAGGCTCATTGTATATGCTGTAGCAAACAGGTGGCGGAAAGCCACTGACAAGGCTGATGTTGGCCCATTTTGTATTGGTGACACCGGGCGCTATGTAAAGGGTAAATGCCAGCACCGCAAAAGCAAATAATTTTCTGGGGAGGGAAATTTTTTCTCCTTTGCTGTCATGAGGGAACCTGATCCATCCCATGAGGTAGGCAAAGAGCGAAAGGAAAATGAGGATCCAGATGCCAAAGAAAATCTCTCTCTTGATGATCGACCAGTGGGCCACCAAATCAGCGTTGGAAAGGAATTTTAGGGCCAGGGCAAGTTCGATAAAGCCCAGAACCACTTTAACGGTATTCAGCCAGCTGCCACTCTTGGGCAAGGTGTTCAACCATTGGGGGAAAAGCGCAAACAAGGCAAAAGGAAGGCCCAGTGCTACACCAAATCCTGCCAGGCCTGCAGTCAGGGGCCATGCACCCTGTGTTGCAGTGCCCACCAGCAGCGTTCCAAGGATGGGCCCTGTACACGAGAAAGATACAATGGCCAAAGTCAATGCCATGAAAAATACACCAGCCAGTCCGGAACCCTGTTTTGAGTTGGCAGAATTGGCCAGGTTTCCAGGAAGTGTTATTTCATAGTATCCAAAGAAGGATATGGCAAAGAAGATAAAGATGGCAAAGAAAGCAGTGTTCAGGTATACATTCGTTGCGATGTCGTTGTAAATGGCCGGATTCACATTTCCGATAAGGTGAAATGGAATGCTGAAGGACACATAGATCAGAAAGATGAACAACCCGTACACAATGGCCAGTCGTTTGCCCTTTTTTTTGTCTCCTCCATGTTTGGTGAAGTAGGATACTGTCAGCGGAACCATTGGGAAAACACAGGGAGTGAGCAAGGCGAAAAGTCCTCCAAGGAATCCCAGCAGGAAAATGGTGAGCAGGCTGTTGTCTTCTTTTGACACTGTCGTACCGCAGTCCTGGAGCGGTTTATTGGGGTCAAGGCCTGGAATCAGGATCCTTGTTTTGGCTGCTGTACCACCTTCTAAGGCTATTTCAAACGATGCTGCTTCGCCAGGGAAGAAAGAATCATCCTTGCCGTAGGAATAGTTCAGGGTTACCTGAAGCTTGGCGGGAACTGTGTTTGGGAATTCAATTTCACCAATGAATTCAGCATTTTCTTTGAAAACCTCGAAAGACTGCCCTTCAAAAAGCAGGCTTTTTACTGTCTCACCTTTTGAGGAAGCTTTCAGGGCTTGAACAGTGATGATAGCGGAATCAGGAAGTAACAATCCTCCGGATGGAATGCCATCAAAATTGGCATCAGGCGCATAGATTTCCCAATTGTTTTTGTTTTCAGCAGAGAAAACCAGCTGATACTTCTTGTTGGCGGTCTTCTTGGAAACGGCTTTCCACTCAATGGCCTGTATGGTTTCCTGTGCAGTTGAAAACTGAACAAGAAACAGGGACAACAGCAACCCCAGGAGGACTGTTTTTTTCATAAAAATGTATTTCTAACCGCCAATGGCAATCTTGAAGGGAACTTCTGCCGGCGGAAGGCAGAGTTCATCATTACAGACCATGAATTCTATTTTGCCATTGAGGCTTGTTTTTGCTTTTGTTTTTGCATTGACAACCTGCACAAAGGTTACTGTCTTTTCATAGAAATTCACCTTGCCGTCCCAGGCTTCTTCCATCTTGGTGATTTTCTTTCCCTGCTCCTGTGGCTTGCCATCCAGGGTCAACAAGGGGTTGGGCGTGAAGGTAATTGTAGTGGGAACAGGGCCTTCCACTCCGGCAACCTGTGCATAGAGGTGGTAGTTGCCTGCGATGGTTGCAGTCATCTTTACTTCATAGCGTTTGTCACCAATTTTTTTGGAAGCATAGGTCCAACTTACCTGTTTTGCAGATCCCATTTGGGCAAAACTTGAAAGGGAAAGGGTGACAAAAACAATAGATAAGAGGGAAATATACTTTTTCATCTGATGTTGTTTAGGCGGTTACTGCATCCTTTACATGCTGTAGCAGAAGGGTATTGAAAACACTGACGCCATCGGTGTTGCCAATTTTGCTAGAGCAAGCCCTTTCAGGGTGTGGCATCATGCCAAATACATTCCTTTCCTTGTTACAAATTCCAGCAATGTTGTGGAGCGTGCCGTTCGGGTTGGCTTCAGCTGTTATCTTTCCATTTTCATCACAGTACCGGTAAATGACCTGGTCATTGTCAATGATGGATTGTATGGTGGCTTCATCGGCCTGGAATCGTCCTTCGCCATGGGCGATGGGAATCTTGAGTGCCTTGTTCTCCTGGCCGATGATATGGACATTCTTGCAGATGAATTGCTGGTTGGCGTTTTTAAGCAAAACCCCGGGGAGTAGTCCAGACTCACAAAGGATCTGAAATCCATTGCAGACACCAAGTACTTTTCCGCCACGCTGGGCAAAAGCAATGGTTTGTTGCATCATTGGGCTGAACCGGGCAATGGCCCCACAACGGAGATAGTCTCCATAGGAGAAACCTCCTGGCAGCACAATGCAATCTTCAGTTGAAAAAGCAGAAAGATCGTTGTCTTTGTGCCAGAGTTCAACCACTTCCTGTCCTAGGTCATCCCGCAAAGCACCGATCATGTCGCGGTCGCAGTTGGACCCAGGAAATACAACAACACCAAATTTCATCGGATTACAATTTGTACAAATTTATGACCTTTCCTCCAATGTGTTTCCTGCAGTTTCAATTTTAACGCAGTAATGAAAGAATAATCAGTGCCAGCAATATTAAATTGGGGATAAAATTTCTTTTGAAGGAAAGAAACAGTGGCGAAAACAGCAGTGCTGAAGGCACCAGCATCAAGGTCAATGTTGTTGAGATGTCCTTTATGGAAAACACCCAAATCACAAGGGAGGCCAGAAGAAGAATCAGCATGATGAGGTATGCCTTTCTGGCCTGGATCATCATTTTCCCAATTTGTCTGTTGAATGAAAACATTCCTATCCAGGGCATGGCCAAGAATAATCCTGTTTTGGTCCATTCCAAAGAGCTCTGTACTGGAAGACTGAAATCCAATGAGACAGGTGGAAAAATGCTTGAAGCGTCTAACTTGTCAAACAGGTACAACCCTGAAGCCAGAAAATAAAAGGGCATGATAAATCCAACGGAGGAGAGCAACCATTCCCGGATAGAAGCAGGCCGCATGATCATGATACAAACGGTTATCCATCCATAAAGGATTAGAAAATAGGTATTGATGGATGCGATAAATCCAACAATAAACCCCACAAGCAAAAGCTGGTTATTGGCATTGTTTTGTTTGTACATCACAATCAGCAGTTTCAACACAAGCAGGATGATGCCGTTGAGCAACAGGAAAACCGGATTGTTGTGAAAAGGCAGTATGGCGTTGAGCAGCAAAAAAGACATGGCAGGAATAAAACCTGCCCTTTCCATGAGCTTATGGTCCGATATGATCTTGTTGAGTATTAAAGCTTCCGCAAGCAAGAGGGCTGTATAGATAATTTTTCCCAATATGCCTTTGGATCCGTCAAGAAAAGACAGGTGTGCAGACAATGCTTTGAAAATAGCCGTAGCACCAGCGGGCATTGTAGCATTCGCTGTTGCATCGCTGAAAATTCCTGGCAACATGGCCAGCAAAGCCAGCAATAGCAGGGCAAGGGGGTTGTTATGCTTAAAAATTCCTATCACGTTGCTTGATCAAAATTCGAGCTTGGCGAAGCAAATATAGTTCTTGTACATGCAGGGCATGATAATTTGTCTTAAACCAACCTGTTTTCCAAATTTGGGCATGAATTCATAATCCCTGTTAAGGTTCTTCAAGGTGGGTTGTCGTTTTATTTTTCCTTCTGCATCGATTGTGGCTGAGTTCAGCAACAGCTCTCGTTTTTCTTTCTGATTGAAAAGAAAGCGAAGGTCATTCCCGGTATTGAATAGTTGGTAGGAGATGAATGAATCTGAGTTGTCGTCGTATTGGTTTTTTCTGATGGTGTTGCTCCAACGCAGTTTTCCATCTGCGTTGAAAAAGAATACCACAACATTTTCTGATACATGCCGAACATAATTATTCTGTTGCCCGAACCGGTTGAAGGGATCGTAAAACCCGTAATTGTACATCCTGCTCATGGGAGAGGAATACCACATGTCAAAGGGTGACAAAAATCCGCCACCATAAAGGTAATCAAACCTGTTCCAGGCGCTGTTTTTGGAAGAGGAATAGTAGAGTTCAGAAACCACGGCGTATCCTCCGTCCTGCACCGGAATCACATGGCGGATGAAATGGTCATTGAATGCGGTTTTTGTGGCTCCGGTTTCGCTTTTGGCATCCATCCTGATGCTGTCATTGAATACAAAATCAGTTTCAGAAGCCACCGATTCAGTTTTCTTGTCCCAGACCAGTGAATACAATCCATCAATATTGCCCCGTTTTTGTTTGTAAAAAAAGGATGTTACGATAATCCTTTTGTTGAAATTGTCAAACTTCAGTTTCACCTCATCAAGGGTTTTTTCCTTGAGTACTACGGGCACTATTTTTATGGAATCGCTGAACGCACGCTTAAATACCAGGTCAACCTTGTTGATGTATTCCCTGCCACCGGTTCTGGCGCTTCTGCCAAAGATGAAATCTCCGTCATTGTCCACCAGAAAATCCGTGAAGGACCCCTCTCTGTCGTTCACCCTGAGCCCAAAATTGCTTTTCTTCTTTAGTTGCATCTTGTTATCGTAGAGCAGTGAGGTAATCAGGTAGTTTTTCTCATTTGGCCGCTTGATCTTGAAAATGACGATCTGTTTTTTGTCATCACTGGTGATGAGGGAATACACCTTGTTGTCCATCATTCCCATCATGATGGAGGTGTCAAGGTCTACAGGGTCTGTCATCAGTTTCCCGTCTGCATTGAGCTTTACCATCGAACAGTACATCACGTTTCTCCGCTGGTGCTGGTAAATCATGTAGGCAAAATCATTGTAGGCAATGAAATCAACGTTGATTACCCTGTCAGTCAGGAATTCAAGCTTTATCCTGTTCTTGAGCTTCATCTCAAGGTCATAGATGGAAATGTCATGGCGATTTTTGAAATTCTTGTAGACATTGATATTATTGCCCATTTTGCCGATGATTTCGAAATTCATCTCCCGGTAATCGTCTTTGTCAACTTCAGAATAATCAATCTGCTGTGCAAATGATCCCGGATGGAGCAGGCAGGTGAGGAGGAATATGATGATATGTTTCATTGTCTTGCTTTCAGCATAAAATTAGGTCAACCTTTGTTAAAAGAAACAAATATTCGCTATACCTTTGAAATGCCATATGGCAATCATTACATTTTTTTATAGTGGGTAAACAGCTTAACAAGGTAACCGGCGCGGGGTTACTGATCGCCCTGGGGATCATTTACGGAGACATCGGAACATCCCCTCTTTACGTTTTCAGTGCAATCATCAATGGACGTGTTATCAGTGAAGACCTGATACTGGGAGGAATCTCCTGCATCATCTGGACACTGACATTGCAAACAACCGTGAAATATGTGATTCTGACCCTCCAGGCCGACAACAGGGGTGAGGGTGGTATTTTCTCTCTCTATACACTGGTTCGCCGACGGAAAAAGTGGTTGGTTGTTCCGGCCATGATTGGAGGTGCTGCGTTGCTTTCAGAGGGCATCATTACACCTCCTATCTCAGTAACTTCAGCTATCGAAGGTCTGGCACAGCTGCCCAGGTTTGCTGCCATCTCAGAAATGGAGATTGTTTACATTGTTTTGGGGATTCTGGCCGTTTTGTTTTTCATGCAACAGTTTGGTACAGCCTCCATAGGAAAGCTTTTTGGACCAATCATGTTCATTTGGTTTGCCATGCTTGCAGTATTGGGTGTTTATAATGCAACCGCAGACTGGAGTGTTTTCAAAGCATTCAATCCAAGTTATGCCATCAATCTTTTGGTCAATTATCCACAAGGATTCTGGCTTTTGGGAGCTGTGTTTCTTTGTACTACAGGAGCGGAAGCTTTATATTCTGATCTCGGGCATTGCGGTAGGCAAAATATACGCGTTACATGGATTTGGGTAAAGATAGCCTTGATCTTGAACTACCTTGGACAAGGTGCATTCCTGCTTGGTCAGCAAGGTAAAATATATGCAAACGCTTCATTGATAAAGAACACCGCATTTATTTCACTTCATCCTGATGCTGAATTGTTGAGGAATCCGTTTTATGCGATGATGCCTGATGGATTTCTGTTGTTTGGAATCATCATTGCAACTGCAGCAGCAATTGTAGCCAGTCAGGCCATGATCAGCGGTTCATTCACTTTGGTGAGTGTAGCCATGCGGCTTAACTTATGGCCCAAATTTCGAATCAGTTATCCTACAGAGGAGCGGGGCCAGCTTTTCATCCCGGCCATCAATGGAATCCTGTTTGTTGGCTGTTGCTGTATCGTGATGTATTTCAGGTCATCCAGCAACATGGAAGCCGCTTATGGTTTGGCTATTACATTGTGTATGTTTGCAACATCCATTCTTTTTGCCAACTTTCTTGTATTGAGAAGGGTAAATCAAATTTGGATTTACCTGTACCTCGGCGTTTATTCTATCATTGAATTCAGTTTTTTGGTTGCGAATCTTGAAAAGTTCCCTCACGGTGGTTTTGCAACGTTCGTTTTGGGTGGCATTTTTGCACTCATCATGTATGTATGGTTCAAATCAAGAAAGATCAAGAACCGTTACGTGGAATTTGCCAGGCTAGACAATTATCTGCCTGTTTTGCAGGAGCTCAGCAATGACCAGTCCATCAACAAATATGCAACCCACCTGGTTTACCTCAGCAGTGCCAACAATCCCAAAGAGATTGAGTACAAAATCATCCACTCCATCTTGAATAAAAAGCCCAAGCGGGCAGACATTTATTGGTTTGTTCACGTAGACACAATGGATGATCCTTACACCTGTGAATATGAAGTACAAACCATTATTCCCAATGAAGTGATCAGGGTAGAATTCAGGTTGGGTTTCCGTGTTCAGCCCAAGATCAACCTGATGTTCAGAAAAGTGGTGGAAGACATGGTTTCCAACAAGGAAGTGAACATTACCTCCAGGTATGAAAGCCTTCAGCGCAACAATATCGCGGGAGATTTTGAGTTCATTGTGATGGAAAAATTCCTCAGTCAAGACAATGAGCTTCCTTTCTGGGAGCGGGTGGTGATGAAACTCTATTTCTGGCTAAAAGAAGTTTCCCTTTCAGAGGAAAAAGGATTTGGATTGGATGCCAGCAATGTAACCGTTGAGAAGTTTCCATTGGTAGTTGCTCCGGTCAAAAGTTTAAAACTGAAACGCATCATACAAGATGAGGAATAATCCGTCTATAATTCGTGTGCTTATTGTTGGCTGCGGCAATATGGGAGCATCCCATGCACTTGCTTTTCACCAGATGCCAGGAGTAGCCATTTGTGGCATCGTTTCTACAGGCAAAAGCAAGGAATTGTTGAATGAAAAACTGGGAGGGGGTCACCTTCTTTTCAGTGATTACCAGGAAGCGTTGAATGCCACCAATCCAGACGCAGTTTGCATTTCAACCTATCCGGATACCCATGAAGCTTTTGCTGTAATGGCTTTTGAAAAAGGATG
>JBIJAE010000195.1:0-3749 GCA_044345895.1 Chitinophagaceae bacterium | reverse complement strand
ATGACCTGTTGGGAATGCACCCCACACAAGCAGAACTGATATCTGTAATGCTTGTTTTGTTCGGCGCCTGGTTATGGATTAATTCCGGAAGAAAATTTGTATCAAACACTAAATAGTCAACCTATGCCATCATTTGATATCCTCAGTAAAGTTGATCCTCAGCTGCTTGATAACGCAGTGAATGTTACCAAAAAAGAAGTAGCCAACAGGTTTGATTTTAAAGATTCGGTTGTTGAAATTGACTTCAACAAGAAAGACATGAAGCTTGCCCTTGAAACTTCTGATGACATGAAAATGCGTCAGCTTGTTGAGATCTTGATCAACCGTGCCAACAAGCAAGGCATCTCTCCACATGCCTTTGACATGACCAAAGATGCTTACCAAAGTGGTAAGACAGTCAAACAGGATATCGTGGTAAAAAATGGATTAAAGCAGGAAGATGCCAAGAAAATCAATAAACTGATCAAAGATTCAGGGCTCAAGGTTCAGTCTCAGATCATGGATGATATCCTGAGGGTTACCGGCAAGAAAATCGATGATCTTCAGGCTGTTATGCAGGTTTGCAGGACTTCGGACCTGGATTTGCCCCTCCAATTTGAGAACATGAGGAGTTAGATTTGAACAACCTGATTTTTTACCTGAAAAAACAGTATATTTGCATCTTCATAAATGCCATGGCCAAATCCATGCAGCCTAAAAAATCAATACAATGAAACAAGGTATCCATCCAGACAATTACAGGTTCGTAGTTTTCAAAGACATGAGTAACGGTACATCATTCCTGACCCGTTCAGCTGCTCATTCTAAAGAAATGATCAAATGGGAAGACGGTAACGAATATCCTGTTATCAAACTTGAAATTTCCAACACCTCGCATCCCTTCTTTACCGGTCAAAACATTCTGGTAGATACTGCAGGTAGGATCGACAAGTTCAAAAAGAAATACGCAAAGAAGTAATTTCAACAAACCCTCCACATGGAGGGTTTTTCTTTTGCCTTCAAGGTTGTAGCTTTGTCCTAACAACATGCCCAAACTCCTTTTACAATACAGCAATTTTCAAAAGGATTTCTTCCCACTTACACTCACAAGGCCATTTATCGATTTGAGGGTAGGCATTTTGACTGTTGCCAACAAGTGGAAGACAATCGCATTGTCACAACAAATCGACCTCGATCTCATTGCCGAAGACGGATCAGCAGATATCATCTGGGATGCCCGATTTATCCCAAAGATTTCATTGGATGTTAAATCCTTTTTTGAACATAAAACTGCCCCCGAGGATTCATTTTTTGAGATCAAATCTCCCTGGGATATCATCCAGCACAATATATCAATGCTAATGGATGATATTCAATTGCTAAAAGCAAATGTTGAAGCCAATCCTCACGCAGAGCAGGTATCAAAAACCGGAATTTATCCTATACATGTACACCCAACTGCTCGATTGGAACATTGTTTTGTCAATACACAGGATGGTCCTGTAATGATTGATGAAGACGCATGCATCATGCAAGGTGCAATGCTCAGGGGTCCACTCTATATTGGAAAAAGAACTGTGGTAAAAATGGGAGCAGCCCTTTATGCTGGAACCAACATAGGAAATGACTGCACAGTAGGTGGGGAAATAAAAAATACCATTTTTCATGCTTACTCGAACAAGGGTCACCATGGCTACCTGGGGGACAGCTACGTAGGAGAATGGTGCAACATGGGTGCAGGTACCAGTTGCTCCAACCTTAAAAATACTGCTGGTGAATTGAAGGCCTGGAACATGGTTAATTCATCCTTTATCAATGCAGGTAAAAAAGCGGGCATTCTCATGGGTGACCATGTTAAAACGGCCATCAATAGCTCTTTCAACAGCGGCTCAGTGATTGCAGGATTTTCAAATGTCTTCAATCCGGATGCACTTCTTCCCAAGTATATTGCCCCGTTTCAGTGGGGACTGGATCAACATTACACAATTGAAAAATTATTGGAAGAAGTAAAGCGCTGGATGAAGATGAAGGGGCAGGAACCAACAATATCATCATTAGAATCGATTAAATCATTTTATCTTAAAACAACTCAACAATGAGAAAACAAATCGCAGCCGCCAATTGGAAAATGAACAATAGCCTGGAAGAAGGTACAAATCTTCTCAATGAAATTATCAGTTCAGGCGTACAAGTTAATGATAATCAGACTGTAATATTTGCTGTTCCTTTTCCATATTTGATCAATGCTGCTCAACAGTTAGGCAATGCATCCAACATGTTTGTTGCTGCGCAAAATTGCCATAACAAAACATCAGGCGCTTATACCGGGGAGGTTTCTGTTGATATGCTTGCATCCATCCATGTTCAATATTGTGTGGTGGGTCACAGTGAAAGAAGGGAATATTTTTCCGAATCCAATCAACAGTTGGCTGAAAAAGTTGACCGTTGTCTTTCAAAAAACATTACCCCTCTATTTTGCTGTGGAGAACCGTTGGCCATCAGGGAAGAGGATATCCAGAATGATTATGTGGCAGCTCAATTGAAAGAGTCTCTGTTCCATCTCGATGGTGAAGCCGTTCAAAAAGTTGTTGTTGCCTACGAACCCATCTGGGCTATCGGTACAGGAAAAACGGCTACAGCTGCACAGGCACAGGAAATGCATGCCCATATCAGGGCTGTATTGGCAAATCAATTTGGTGAAGCTGTTGCAGCCAATGTCTCTATCCTTTATGGCGGAAGTGTAAAAGGGGCCAATGCCAATGAGATTTTTTCACAACCGGATGTTGATGGAGGTCTTGTTGGCGGTGCATCTTTGATTGCCACTGAATTCATTCAAATCATCAAGGCTTTGAAATAGGTAAGATAGTTTTTTGAGATAAATCAATGACCATACTTGCTTAAATCATGTTATGATATTCCAAGATATAAGCACACTTAAAATGACTAACTTTGCACATCTTAAACAACAGGATTACTAATCGTTTTACCGCTGAACCCATTCGATGAAAAAAATCAGGAATTTCTGCATCATTGCACATATAGACCATGGCAAGTCCACTTTGGCTGATCGTTTGCTTCAAACCACCAATACCATCAGTGACAGGGAAATGATGGACCAGGTGCTCGATGACATGGATCTTGAAAGAGAGAAAGGCATTACCATCAAAAGCCATGCCATCCAAATCAACTACAAGCATACGGATGGTATCGAATACATCCTTAACCTTATTGACACACCCGGACATGTTGACTTCAGTTATGAGGTAAGCCGTGCACTTGCCGCCTGTGAAGGTGCGCTCCTTTTGGTGGATGCTACACAAGGCATTCAGGCACAAACCATTTCCAACCTCTACCTGGCTGTAGAAAACAATCTTGAAATCATCCCTGTCATCAACAAGATAGACATGGATGGAGCCATGATAGAAGAAGTAAAGGATCAGATCATTGAGTTGATTGGTTGTAAACCAGAAGATATACTTTTGGCCAGCGGCAGAACTGGCATAGGCATTGAGGGAATTCTTGATGCCATCGTCAACCGGATCCCCTATCCTAAAGGTGATCCTGAGGCGCCCCTCCAAGCACTTATTTTTGACAGTGTTTTCAATTCTTTCAGGGGAATCATTGTCTATTACCGCATCATGAATGGCAGTATTACCAAGGGGGAGAAAATCAAATTCATCTCTACTGACCAGGACTATGTGGCTGACGAGGTCGGTATCCTGAAACTGACCATGCAGGAGCAGAAAAAAGTGCAATGTGGTGATGTGGGA
>JBIJAE010000193.1:0-3768 GCA_044345895.1 Chitinophagaceae bacterium | reverse complement strand
TTTTTCTACTTCTGTAAATTTTTATCCCCGATATTTGAAAGGGTATGTTAGGGGTTTTCAAAAAGTTATTTCTCTATGATTACGAGAAACTAAAGTTGGTCACTTTTCTACACTCATTGTATAGCGTGCTTCATACAATCTATATCATAATGTGGTATATTTAGATTGCCAATGTACTTTTGATAGAGTTCTCACTTCTCAATATCCCTTTACCTATCAAATAGCTTTTCACATCTTCAACCTTCCAATAATTTCTACCTCTATACTTTAAGGGTTTAAGTTCTCCTCTAAAGCTGATACGATAGATTGTGTTTTGTGACATTCTTAATGATTCAGATAGTTCTTCAATAGTTATTAAATCTTTATCTTCTAATAGTGTTGTGTTAATTAATGTGTTCATATATTTTATTGTTTTTATTTAGTTAAAAGGTCCCATACAATATCATCACCAACTTTAATGTTCCAATTGAAATGCTTAGTGATGTATTTAGCTGCCTCATACCTATCCCTAATTGGTTCTACATAAAAGGTATCATACTTACTTATTCTTTTTGAGTGTTTATCCAATTGATTCTCTACTCCCATTGTATCCTTTGTATATATAAGTATATGTAAGTGATAGTTACTCTTATCTAAACCATCCCTTTCTCCTACATAAGTAAGTGTATTAATGTCAGTAATGTCTTTGAATAGCTTAGTGGCTATATTCCTTACCATATTGGGAGTAGTTCTATAATTCTTCCTTATAGTTATCATATAGTTCCAATTCATAGTTCCTAACCAATTGGCATATTCATTTGAGTAGTTAGGTTGAATGGTGGCAGATATGCAATTGCTTACTTTCTTCCTTCTTTTTGCTTTGTTTGCTGTAATCATATTGTTCATTATTAGATACACCTATGGTATATTAAGGATTTGGTGGAAACCCTCATAGATTGGTGTGTTTTATATAAATATGATGGAGAATGAGAAAACGCAAAGAATTTGGCTAAAATCTTTGAACTATTTTTAAACTAAGGGTTATGCACCCAAATTGTGAGTTATGAAGGAGGTTAAACTATGAGTTGGAGGTATGTAATAGTTTAGAAAGAAGCACCCTAAAATGAGTATTAAAATCGCTATAAATGAGGCTATAATATCCTCTGAAACTCAATAGAACAAAAAAATGTGGGACATATGTGGGACTTTTTGGCATAAAAAAGCCTAAGTTATTGATACTTAGGCTTTACTGCGGACCGGACGGGACTCGAACCCGCGACCTCCGCCGTGACAGGGCGGCATTCTAACCAACTGAACTACCGATCCTTGATTTGATGCTAACATCAAATTCGGGTTGCAAAGATAATGCTTTTGTGTTTTTTAAAAGCAGAAATCCAATAAAATTTTAAAGATCAATTTGGATATCATGTTTGTCCAGCAGTCCAACAACCCCAGGTAACGAAAATTTTGCCTTTTTTAGCCTGTTTTGCTCAGGGTCAATGGAGTAATTGTAGGAAGTTCTCAGGTCTGATTTTTCCAGGTTGGTGCCGGCAAAAATGCTTCTTTGCAGATCGCATCCTTCAAAAATAGCACCACTGAGGTCTGCTTCGCTGAAATCCAGCTCATGCAAGGCACTGTTGGCCCATTTCATCTTTTTCAGGTTCATTTTATTGAAAGAGGAAAGCTTGATGGAGCATTGCTCAACATGCAGGCTCAGCAGGAAAGGGTTGCAGTCTTCAAAATGCAGCCCCAGCATTTTGCAGTTTTTAAAAATAACATTCCTAAAGCTGGTATTGCGCAGTTTGGTCATGCTGAATTGGCAGCCATCGAAAATACAATCTGAAAAGCTGGATCCGGAAAGGTCTGTATTGGAGAAATCACAGGCTTCAAATCGGCACTCTTCATGCTCTGCTAGGGGATAGCTGGCATCTGCATAAGATTGCTTTTCGAAATGTTTCTCTTCGTGAATTGTGTTTTCCATCATCCAAATGATTTGACCAGATAGGTAACTCCCTCTTTTGAGCATTCAGCTGAAGGGAAGGTTTGGCGGGCTTCCGTTTCAAAAGGGGAAAGATCTGGGTATTTGCTGCTGAAATGCCCCAATATCAACCTCCCGGCATTGGCTTTGAGGGCAATGGTTGCCGCCTGTGTGCTGGTAGCATGGAACCTGGCTCCGGCTTTTTCTGCCTGGTCATCCAAATAAGTGGTTTCATGGTACATCAGGCTGCAGCCGCTGACATGTGTCAGAATGGATTCATCGTACCGGGTGTCAGCACAATAGGCATAGGAAAGTGAGGGCTGCGCTGGTCTTAATTGCTCACCATCTTTCAACCTCTCTGGTTTTTCTTTGACAGTAAACAGAAATCCCCAGCAGGCGATTCGATGGGCTACAGGAAAACAGGCCACGCTAATTTCAGGCAAGTCCAACAAAATACCTGTTTCGGTGATGGGATGGAAAATGAATTCAAACCCAAAGCTGGAGCCGGAAACCTTGAGCATCAGATCGATGACTTCCTTCAATTCCGGAGTGGCATAGAGGTGAAGAGGCTCCGTTCTGTTGTTGAGGGTATAGGTATTCAACAGTCCTGGCAATCCGTAATAATGATCGCCATGCAGGTGGGAAATGAAAATGTGGTTGATCTTGCTTTTCCTGATTTTATAGCGCTGCATCTGTGTTTGGGTGGACTCTCCACAGTCTACCAGAAACAACTGGTCATTGGCTGTAACCACCTGCGCGGTTTGGTGCCTGTCGTGCATGGACAGGGCTGAATTGTTTCCAAGGATGGTGACAGCCAGCATAATTGTAGGGTGTTTTAATCAGTATCGAGGTCCAGCTCCCGTTCAATCTCTTCCATCTGCACGATGTCCCAGGCTTCAGATTCTGTAGGGGTGATGTTAATGGTGTCTAACAAATCATGCTCCTGGAACTTGTTTTTTATTGCTGATGATAGTCCACAAATGACCAGTGACATTTTTTTGGCATAGGTCTTTTCGTGAAGCTGTTGAAGCGATACTGCGATACTGTCATCAATCGATTCAACACCGAGTAAGTTGATGACCAGGCTTTTATTTTCCTCTTCCTGTTTTTTCGCAACAAGTTCCATCAATTCTTCTGCCATATTTGCAGTAAGATTCGTTTCTTCAATGGAAATGACATGAAATATTTCCTTGGTATCAATTTTGACCTTTATCATGGAATTCCTGCCTTTATTTAGGTTTTGTTAATGGCAAAGATACCTGAATTGTTTGTGGGAATTATTCATTATTATTGTAAAGACACGTAAAATCTACCCTTCTATGGACAATAATTTTTCAGCACAGGTTAAAGAAATCATCTCTTACAGCAGGGAAGAAGCGCTCCGCCTGGGAAATGATTTTATTGGCACAGAACACCTGCTCTTGGGTGTCATCCGTGAAGGTGAGAACACTGCTCTGAAAGTGCTTCAGAACCTGAATGTAGACCTCTATGAATTGCGCAAAGAGGTGGAGATGGCAGTGAAAGACAAGACAGGCAAGAATATCCAGAACATCAATAGTTTACCTTTAACCCGCCAGGCTGAAAAAGTCATCCGGGTTACGGTATTGGAAGCCAAAGCTTTGAAAAGCCCGATGGTGGAAACAGAACACCTGTTGCTCTCCATCCTCAAGAACAAGGAAAACATCGCCACCCAGATCCTCAATCAATTTGATGTGGATTATGACCTGTTTCGCAATGAGTTGGGAACGGTGAAAAGCAATGACATCAAAAGCGAATTTTCTGATGAACCTGAAGAGGAGTTTGATGAAGAG